>NZ_JAAIXZ010000020.1 GCF_010894435.1 Pyxidicoccus trucidator
GCTGATTCATATCGGTGCTGCCGGCTGCGCTTCTCAGCGCGACCTGGCTGGCACCGTCAAAGAATTGACTGCGGTTTCCGCAATCTGTCTTCTACTTGGGCTTGCTATTTGGTTTTCAAAGACCGAGTCGCTTGTACCACCCGCGACTTTTTGTTACCGTTACTTCGTTTGCTGTCCGCCGTTTCCAACCGGCGGGGCTGCATCTTTTATTCGAGTCCGCATCCGCTGTCAACTTCGACTTTTGCGTCCTCGGGGCCTCCCGAAGTCCTCAGCGCCGCCCAGTGGCTTCCGCTGTTTTCTTTCGAGGGGGCGCGGCTTCTACCGCTTTGCCGCCGTCCCTGTCAACCGCTGCTTCGCTGACTCTCCCCTCCGAACCGTCCGCCCTGCTGCTGCTCGGGCTTTTTCTTCGTCGGGGGCGCGGCTTCTACTTCGTCGCCGCGTCGTGAGTCAACCTGCATCGTTGACCGCCGTATTCCGTTTGTCGGTGCTGCACCACGTCCGAAGTCCCTTCCGCGCCAGTGCGCGGGCTTCGTCGTAGGGGCGCGGCTTCTACCACCACCGCGTCTCGAGTCAACCGCTTCGGCCGACCCACTGCTTTTCTGCCCCAGCTCCGTCTCCCGTTGAGACGGCTACCCGCTCCATCCACCTTCACGCCCGCCGGTTCACCACCACCTGCTTCTCGACCATCTATGGAGCCGCCCGGACAATGTCAACTTCCTGTCACGAGCTTCCCTGACTGCCCCTGGACCCTGCAGAGGTACTCCTCGCGGAGCACTTCGGACATGGACTCACGGTCCTATTCGCTCTTGCACAGAAAGCCGATGCCCCAGGAGGCGCCGGAGTGACGGCTGCGTTCCGCCGTCAGGTGGGCGGCTTATCCACCAACCGACCCGGGCGCGCAAGAAGTTTGATTCTCGCCACTTGCGCACCCCGGAGGCCGCCGCTGCCGTCCGGGTGTTGGGGGAAACCACCCTCCCCCTCCGGACCATTCCCGCCCCGGCGTCAGCCTCCGTCGCCGAGCCCCAGCTTCGAGACATCCACCCGACCCCGACGGCAGCGCTCCGCCGCCACCACGGAGCGCAGCTCGCCGTAGGCCCGCTCGAAGTCGTCATTCATGACGATGTAGTCGTACGAGGCGATTCCCCGCTCTATCTCCGAGCGGGCAGCCAGCAGCCGGCGTCGGATGGTCTCGTCGGAGTCCGTCTGACGATCTCTCAGGCGACGCTCCAACTCCTCCATGGAGGGGGGCAGCACGAAGACGAGCACCGCGTCTGGGTGCTTGCGCTTGATGGCCTGCCCGCCCTGCACGTCGATGTCGAAAATGGCCACGCTCTTCCGGGCGCGGGCCTCGTCCACCGCGGCCTGGGGGCTGCCGTAGAAGTGGTGGTGGACCTCGGCCCACTCCACGAACTCGCCCCGCTCAATCTTCTGCTGGAAGGCGGCGACGTCGACGAAGTGGTAGTCCACCCCGTCGCGCTCCTTCCCGCGGGGCCGCCGCGTGGTGACGCTGATGGAGAAGACCGCATCCGGCGTCTCCTTGAGGAGCCGGTGGGCAAGGGTGGTCTTCCCCGCCCCGGAAGGCGCGGAGAGGACGAGCAACAGACCAGGCTGGAGCACGGTGGGCGCGTTCATTCGACGTTCTGCACCTGTTCACGGATGCGCTCGACCTCGGCCTTCATCGAGACCACGCGCGCGGAGATTTCCGCGTGCTGGCTCTTGGAACCGGTCGTGTTCACCTCGCGGTGCATCTCCTGCACGAGAAAATCCATTCGGCGGCCAGCGGGCTCGCTGCTGGACATGAGGGCTCGGAACTGCTCGAGGTGGCTCGCGAGGCGGGTGACTTCCTCGGCGATGTCCGTGCGCTCGGCGAAGAGGGCCACCTCCTGCGCCAGCCGCTGCGGGTCCACCGCCACACCGCGCGCGAGCTCGGCGATACGGTCCGTGAGCCGCTGCTGGTAGTCCTGCACGGCGCGCGGGGCGAACTGCGCCACCTCGCGGCTCCAGCCCTCCAGCAGCTTCAGCCGGGCGTCGAGGTCCGCGTGGATGGCCTCGCCCTCGATGAGGCGCATCTTCTCCAGCGCGGTGAGGGCCTGGTCCAGCGCGGCTTGCACCGCCGGAGTGGCGGACTCCACGTCCACGCCCTTCTCCTCCAGGCGGACGACGCCGGGCTGATTGGCCACCTGGGACCAGGCGACATCCCCCACGAGGCCCAGCTCCTTGGCCAGCTCTCGGAAGGCGCGCACGTATTCGCGCGCCAGGCCCAGGTCCACCGTGGGCACCGTGCCGGAGGCAGTGGGGGATTGCCGCTTCACCAGCAGCTCCACCGAGCCGCGGGCCAGCCGGTCCTTCACCTGCTTCGAAACCGTTGGCTCCAGTGACGAGAGCTCACGTGGCAGGCGCGCCTTCACCTCGCAGAACTTGTGGTTGAGCGAGCGCAACTCGACGGAGACCTCTTCGTCCCCCACGCGCGCGCGGCCTGCTCCGAACCCGGTCATGCTCTTCAGCATTGGGCGGTTGCTAGGGGCTTTCGGCGCCCAGGTCAAGCCGCGCGCTTGCACGGCTTCTGATTCTGTGTAGGGTCCGCCGCCGAGATGTCCTGGCACAAGCGGCTCGAGCTGTGGGCGAAGCTGGCGCTGGCACTCGTGGCGTCTGCCCTCTTCTGGCGCCCCGGCCGCCGTCGCCGTCCTGGAAGTTCCCTGTCCGTCCCCCGGAAGGTGCTGCTCGTGCGGCCCGACAACCGCGTGGGCGAGGCGCTCCTCACCACCCCACTGATGCGCACCCTCAAGGCGCATGTGCACCCCGCCCCCGAGGTGCACGTGCTCGTCCATGCGAAGGTCGCGCGGGTCCTGGCGGGACACCCGGATGCGGACTCGGTCATCGCGTTCGACCGGCGGCGGCTCTGGCTGGGGCCGTTGGCGCCCGGGCTCCAGGCCCTGCGCCGCGAGCGCTATGACCTGGTGGTGGACTGCGCCAACTGGGAATCCCCCTCGGTGACGAGCGCGCTCGTGGCCCGCATGGCGGGGCCCCTCGCGGTGGTCATCGGCCCGGACGTGTGGCCGGTATCCCGCCTCCACTCCCTGTCCGTGCCCGCCCGCACGGACACCCGGAACGAGGCCGTGCAGCGCACGCACCTGCTCACGCCCGTCACGGGAGGCACGGTGGCGAGGGGGCTTTCCTTCCGGGAGCCGGCCGTGGGGCCCGCCATCCGCGCGTATCTGGAGGCGAATGCCGGCACCGCCGCCGCGGTCATCAACCCGGGCGGGCGCCTGGGCCCCCGGCGGATTCCGCCCCAGGCCTTCGCCGCCGCCGCGCGGACGCTGCTGGAGCTGGGGCGCGTCCCCGTCGTCACCTGGGGCCCGGGAGAGGAGGAGCTCGCCCGCTCCGTGGTGGAGGCCGCGCCCGGGGCCCGACTCGCGCCGCCCACCAACCTGGACGAGCTGGCCGCCCTCATGCGCGCCGCGGGCTTCACCGTGTGCAACAACACCGGGCCCATGCACCTGTCGGTCGCCGTCGGGGCCCCCACCCTGGCCTTCTTCCTCCGGATGGACATGGAGCGCTGGGGCCACGCCTACGCGCCCCACCGCATGGTGGACCTCACGGCGCTCGTGGATGGCGCGGGCGGGCAGGGCCTGGAGGCCCGGGCCTCGGACGAGGTGCGCGCCTTCGCCTCGGCCCTGCGTGAAGCAGGTGGCCGGTAACGACTACTCCGGCTCCCGCTCAGGTGCGGTCCGAGACATGCGCTCGGGTACCATTCGCGGGATTCCGTCCTCCACCGGCCACGCGCACCGACAGCGAGGGCAGTGGACCTCGGAGAGGGCCTCCTGCTCGTGCACCGTGATCGGGCCCTTGCATCGAGGACAGCCCAGCACGGCCCTCAGCACCGCATCCAGGGGCGGCACGGGCTACTTCGTGCCCTCGCGGCCGAGGCGCCGGGCGAGCTCCGTGGTGCTGTGGTCCTTCGGGTCGCCGGACACCGCCGTGCGCCCGCCGTAGGCACGGACCTCGTCCCCCTCGGGGATGCTCTCCGGCGTGTAGTCCGTGCCCTTCACGTGCACGTCCGGCTTGAGGGCGCGGATGATGGCTCGCACGTTGGGCTCGTCGAAGACAATCACCCGGTCCGTGCAGGCGAGCGCGGCCACCAGCTCCGCGCGCTCTGCCTCGGGGATGTGGGGGCGCCCCGGGCCCTTATAGGCCCGCGTGGACGCGTCCGAGTTCACCGCCACCACCAGCACGTCCGCCAGTGCCCGGGCGCCCTCCAGGTAGCGCACGTGGCCCACGTGCAGCAGGTCGAAGACGCCGTTGGCGAGGGCCACCGTGCGCCCCTCGGCCCTCCAGCGCTCGCGCTCCTCCGCCACCTTCGCCAGCGGTTGGAGCTTCTCCAGGGTGTTCATCGCGCGCTCCGCAGCTCTTCGAGCAGCTCTTCCCGGGACACCGTCGCGGTGCCCGGCTTCTGCACCACCAGCGAGCCGGCCACGTTCGCCAGCCGCGCCGCCTCACCGAACGAGGCGCCTGCCGCCAGCGACAGCGCGAAGGTCGCAATCACCGTGTCTCCCGCCCCCGTCACGTCCACCGCCGACTTCGCACCGTGCACTGGGATGTGGTCCACCCCGCCCTCCGCGTCGAAGAGCGTCATGCCGTGCCGGCCTCGCGTCACCAGCAGCGCGCGGCACCCGAGCCGGCGCACCGCCGTGTGCCCCGCCTCCAGCAGGTCCGCCTCCGTGCGCACCGGCCTCCCGGCGAGCGCCTCCAGCTCCGGCTCGTTGGGCTTGCACACCGTCAGGCCCGCGAACGACGAGAGCGCATAGCGGCTGTCCACGCACACGGGCAGGCCGTCCGCCGCAAGCCGCCGCAGCACCTCGCGCACCTCGTCTCCGAGCACGCCCGCGCCGTAGTCGGACACCACCACCGCATCCGCGTCCCGCGCCGCCGCCTCCACCTGCTTGGCCAGCGCCTTGCGCATGCGCGGGGGCAGCGAGCCTCGCTGGCCCCGGTCCAGCCGCAACATCTGCTGGCGCGTGGTGCTCACCCCGCCCGCGAGGATGCGTGTCTTCGTCTCCGTCTCGATGCCGCGCCCACTCACCGCGTGCAGGCGGATACCGGCCTCATCGAACAGGCGGCGCAGCGAGCGGCCCATCTCGTCCGTGCCGAGCGCACCCACCGCCGTCACCTGCCCGGAGAGCGCCCGGACGTTGGCCGCCACGTTGGCGCCGCCGCCCAGCTTCACCTCGGCGGACTCGTAGCGGACGATGAGCACCGGCGCCTCACGGCTCACCCGGTCCGTCTGACCGTAGATGTAGTGGTCGGCGACCAGGTCCCCGACCAGCAGCACCCTGCGGCGCGCGAAGGCGAGCGGCAGGCGCGTGGGCGAAGACAACGAGCGAGCGGGCGAGACTGCGGCCATGGCGGCGGTTTGTCCCACAGCCCTCCGCGCCTCACAAGTCGCGCGGCACGTCCGCCAGCCCGAGCGCCCGGCGCAGGTGGGACTCGCCCTCCAGCACTTCCACCCCCAGCCGGACCACCCACGCCTCGAAACCCGGTGGCAGACGCACCGCGTCCTTCTCCGTCGTCACCACCCGTGCGCCCTGCCGGGCCGCTCGGGCCCCGACAGCGCGCAGTTCGTCTGCCGTGAAGCGGTGGTGGTCGGGGAAGAGGGCCGCGTCGCGAACCTCCGTGCCGAGTGACTGCAGGGTCCGCAGGAAGCCCCCCGGGCGGGCGAGCCCCGCCAGCGCGAGCACCGGCTGCCCGGTCAGCGCGGCCGTCGGATGGATCTGGCCCGAGGGCTCCAACCACGCCGTGGGCAGGTAGCGCGTACGGACCCGGGGGACTCCCGTGCCCTCGGGAAGGTCCGGGCCTGGAGTGACCAGGGCCGGGTTTGTCGGAACAGTTGGCGCCGTGGAGGACGCCCGCATCCAGAGCAGCGTGGCGCGACGCAGGGACGAGCGAGGCTCACGCAACGGCCCCCGGGGGAGCATGTGGCCATTGCCCAGTCCCACGGACTCGTCTACCACGACGAGGTCCTCGTCACGCGCGAGCCGGCGGTGCTGGAAGCCGTCGTCGAGCAGCACCGTGTCCAGACCGAAGTCGTCGCGCGCCCGCAGGGCCCCGGACACACGGTCCGCACCCACGAAGAGGCGCACCTGGGGACAGCGGCGCGCGAGCAGCAGCGGCTCGTCACCCGCATCCTCGACCGAGGGCAGGGCCTCCGCGCCGGTGAAGGTCAGCGGCTCGCGCGAGCCCCGGCCGTAGCCTCGCGTGAGGATGCCGACCTTGCGGCCCTCGCGTACCAGCAGGTCCGCCAGGTGGAGCACCGCTGGCGTCTTGCCCGTGCCCCCCACGTTGAGGTTGCCCACGGAGATGACGCGCAGGCCCTCCACACGCTCGGCGCGCAGCAGTCCTGAATCGTAGAGGGCACCTCTCAGGCGCACCGCCGCGGCATAGGTCCACGACACCGCCGTGAGCGGTGACAGGAGCGCACGGCGTCCCCATGGCTCGGGAGCGGGCGGGTAGAAGACCCGCTCGATGGCCGTAGGGGCTTCGGGTGTCGACGGATTCACGGCGGGGGAGACCTGACCTGCTCCGGTTGATGCTCGCGTAGCTCGTAGGTACAGCAGCGCGCCTGGTCCATCTCCTCGAAGACCTCCAGGTGGAAATAGAAGCCGTGGCCCGCGAACGTGTGGGGAAGGTGTTGGAGGAACTGCTCCAGTTGCGACTCCGTATAGCGCTGGGGGACACGCCACACCACGCCGTACGCCTCCTCCGGCTCCACGTAGGACATGCCGAGCCCATGCAGCAGTCGCACCGTGGTCTTCAGGTCATGCACGAGAGTGATGGTCAAGTCGTAGACCTGGTACCGGAACCCCTTCGCGTACATGCGCAGGTTCCGTTCGAGGGGAAATGCCGACCCGAACTCGTGCACACGTCCCGTCTCCCGGTCCACGACGAAGCCGCCGTTGCCCATCAACAGGTGCAGGGGATTCCCTGTCTCGAGGTACTGCTTGGGCTGGGCAAGGAAGTACCAGCCGAAGGGCAACTCTCGCGTCATGGACTCGATGAGCCCACAGTCTGGCCGAAGATGCGCCAGTGCGATGCGCAGGGCGTCTTTGTAGGTCAGCACGCTCCAGCCCTCCTACGCGCGCGGACCGCTTCCAACGGCCTCTTCCATTGCTCGGACGATAGTGCGGCGTTCACCAGGAGCGCCTCGCACGTGCATACAGCGCGAGTACCTCGTCCGCGATTCTCGCGTTCGTCGGATGGGCCACGGGAGCACGCTGGCCGGACAGCGCGGAGGAGACCACCGCCTCCGGTGTTGGCGTCGCCACCCTCGCATCCGCCAGGTCTGGCAACGCCCCCTCGTCCACCGCCACCACGCGCACTTCACACGCCCTGGCCTGCGCCGCGGCCCTCGCGCTCCAGTCGTTGCCCAGCCCGAGCAGCCACACCTCGTCCAGCGCCTGGAGCCAGCGCACGAACGCGTCGCCCTGCTGGTACCCCGCGAAGGTGACCGCGCCCGTCAGGCCGAGCTCCGAGACCTGACGCCGCGTCGCCTCCAGCAGCGCCCCGTCTCCCACGAGCACGAGGCGGGCCTCGGGCCGCTGCTTCCGGTAGAGGGCGAAGGCCTCCACTCCCACCGTGTGCCGTCGCGACGGTTGGAAGGTGGAGACCATGCCCAGCAACGGTGCCCCCGTGAGCCCCAGCTCGCGGCGCAGCGCCTGCCGGTCCTCTGCCGGGTGGAACCGGGCATCCACCAGCGCGGGCAGCACCTGGGCCGTCCGCCCCTTCTCCAGCAGCCGGGGCAGCAACACGCTGGCGGGCACCGTGTACGCGTCCGCCGCCGGCAGCGATGCTCGCAGCGAGCGCGGCGCGTGAAGGGAGCGGACCAGCACCGCTCCCCGGGGACGCCCCCACCGTGCCAGCAGGTGGTCGTGGCTGAAGTGCGAGTGCACCACCTCCACCTCGCGCTTCTTCAGGTGGCGCAGGTCGCTCCACATCCCCCAGGGCGGGGACTTCACGGACAGCTCCAGGCCGCCCTCGTCCAACAGCCCGAGCTCCCGGAACCGGGGGACCGCGGGCTCCTCCGCCGGCACGTCCGTGCGCCGCCGGTCCACCGCCACCATCACCTCGTGGCCGGCCTCGCGCTGCGCCAGCGCCAGCAACGCCACGTTCTCCGCCGGGCCGCTGAAGAACGGGCTCGCGAGCAGGTGGAGGATGCGCATCCGCTCACCGCCCCACCAGCGCTCGGTACAGGTCTCCCAGCGCTCGCGCTTCGTGCTCCACACCACAGCGGCGCCGTGCCTCCTCGGCCGCGTTGCGCCCCACCTCTCGCGCCCGCTCCGGCTCTCGCATCAACATGGCCAGCAGCTCGCGCAGCGCCTTCACGTCCCCGGGCTCGAAGAAGAAGCCCGTGCGCCCGTGCTCGATGAGTGTGTCCAGGTACGGCAGCTTCGACGCCACCACGCAGCACCCGGACGCCATCGCTTCCACGTGCACCAGCGAGTAGCCCTCCGCGTACGAGGGGTGGACCAGCACGCTCAGCCCCTGGTACCAGGGCTCGATGACCGACTGCTCTCCCGCCAGTGAGACGCGGTCCTCGATGCCCGCGCGCAGCCCGTTCACCCACTCCAGGTCCGCGCCCTTCGCCAGGCCCACCAGCACCGCGTGCCAGTCCGGGTTCCCGGGCAGCAGCGGGCGCACGGCTTCGAGGAAGTCTCCCTGCCCCTTCTCCTTCCGGATGCGCCCGATGACTCCAATGCCGTAGCGCCCACCCTGGCCGAGCCGGCGCCACGCCTCGTCCCGGTCCTCGGGTGGGTGGAACCGCGTCAGGTCGATGCCGTGCGAGATGACCGTCGATGGCAGCGCGATGACCTCCGCCACCTGCCGTGTCAGCGAGACGAGCGCGTCCGCTCCCCGGGCGATGAAGCGCGTGAAGCCGCTCGGAGCGATGGACGTATGCCTCGTGAAGACGAGCCTCACCTCACGGCCCAGCAGCTTCAGCACCATGCCCGCCAGCAGCTCGTTGTTCCGGTGCGCGTGCCACACCACCGGCTCCGTGCGGGCGCGGCGGAGCAGCTCGGGCCAGGTGATTCGCGGCAGGCCGTCGCTCAGGCCAGAGCCCATGACTCGCGTCTCCGAGCCCGTGTCGCGGGTGAGCGCGGGCACCACCGACTCCACGTGGCGCGTCACCCCCGTGTACCGCTTGTGGAAGTGCGGGTGGACGATGAGCGTCATCGCGGGTCCGGCCTCCCGTGGGGAAAGAGCGTCGTCATCGCTTCGGCGTTCCTCTCGCTCGCTCCGGAAATCCGTCGCACCGTCGCCTGGGCCTGCTCGCCCAGCGTCGCGAGCCGCTCCGGCGAGGCCAACAGCTCCGCGAGCGCCGCATGCAGGGCCTCGCCGTCCGCGACCTGCTGCCCGCCGTGTCCCGACAGCAGCTCCACGCTGTCCCGGAAGTTGTCCATGTGCGGCCCGTACAGCACCGGCTTCCCCTGCCCCGCCGGCTCCAGGATGTTCTGCCCGCCCCGCTTCGTGAACGAGCCTCCCACGAACACCACCGTCGCCAGCCGGTAGGCCCTCGACAGCTCACCAATCGTGTCCAGCACCGCCACCTGCCCACGCTCGGGGTTGCCTTGCGAGCGCAGCCCCACGCTCAACCCCTGCTCACGCGCCAGCGTCACGATGCGCGCAGCCCGGTCCACGTACCTGGGCGCGATGACCAGCCGCAGGTCCGGCCACCGCTCCAGCAGGCGCCGATACACCCGGAGCAGCACTTCCTCCTCGCCATCGTGCGTGCTCCCGGAAATCCAGACGCGGGCACCCGGCTCAAGTCCCAGCGCGCCGCGCAGCGTGTCGTCCTCGCGCACGGGGCCTCCCGCCAGGGAGTCGAACTTCGTGTTGCCCGTCACCGTCACCCGCTCCGGCCGCGCGCCCAGGCTCCTGGCCCGCTCGGCCTCCTCGTCCTGCCGCATCAGCAGCAGGTCCAGGTCCCTCAGCGGGTTGTCGATGAGCCGGAACAGCCAGCGGTACTTCTCCAGATTCGCCGGGGAGAAGCGCCCGTTCGTCATCACCACCCGCGCCCCACCCCGCTTCGCCGCGCGGATGAGGTTGGGCCAGATCTCCGTGTACTCCAGCACCAGCACATCCGGCCGGATGGCCCGCACCGCCCGGCGCGTCGCGCCCCAGAGGTCGTAGGGCACATACACCACCCCGTCGATGTCCTTCGCCAGCCGGCCCTTCGCCATCGCGTAGCCGCTGTCCGTCATCGTCGACAGGATGAGCTGGCACCCCGGGAAACGCGCACGCAACGGACCGAACATCGGGGACAGCGCCAGCAGGTCTCCCGCGCTGGCGCCGTGCAACCACAGCACCGGGCCCTCGCCGCGCGGGGGCAGGCTGCCCGGGCCGTAGAAACCCAGCCGCTCCTTCAGCCCATGACGCGTCTTCCGGTGCAGCGAGAGCACCGGGAACAGGAGCGCGAAGAGCGCATAGCTGGCGAGGATGTACAGGAGGCGCATGGACGGGTCTCGCGCCCTCTATCAGATGCCCGGCCCGCGCGGCACCACACGGACGGGGCTCGGGACTATCCAGGGCCGCCACTCCGTCCCGAAGAAGCGTCCCGGCCCCCGGGCCCACACCTCCACATGAACCACGCCCTCTGCCGTCAACTCCACGGACCTGCCGTCCGGACGGAGGCGGCCGTCTCCCCATACCTCCACCCGCACCACGTCCTCCTCCGGGTTGCCAGGCAGGCGCACCTCCAGCACATCGCCCACCCGGGCCTCGCGCCGCTCCGGGTCCAGGCCTTCCAAGGCGAAGCCCGCGGGCTCGCCCAGCGCGCGGAAGGCGCACACCGCGCGTCCACTCCCGAGCGCCCGTGACACCCGGGCCGCGGCTTCGGCCGCGTCCGTCGGCAGGGGCGAGGGCACCAACTCCGGCGGCAGATACATGGCCAGGGATTCGAAGACCGCTTCGTATGACGGCAGCCCGTGCGCGTCGTGGGCGCAGAACGCGATGTGCGGCCTCTCGCGCGCGAGCTCGAGGAAGCGGGCTCCCGGCTCGGGCTCGGGGGAGACAAGCAGCATCACCCCGTGCCCGGGGTTGCCCAGATACGCGCCCACCGCGGGCAACAGCCGGCTCACCGGGCTGCGCACCGCCTGACGGAAGAAGGTGTCCGCCGAGTACAGCTCGAAGCCGGGGGCCTCGCGGGCGCTTTCCTCGTCCTTCCAGGGGTTGCGCTGCTGCACCGGGTGCGCGAGCACGGCCGTGCCCCCCGCCGCCGCCACCGCCTTCACCGCGTCTCCTGGCGGCATCCACGGGCGTACGCCTTCCAGCGGACGCTCCATGCCGAACGCGGCGAGGTGCCCCTCGGACGTGGAGATCTCCACTCCGGGCACCAGCAGGACTCCGTCCACCCAGGCCGGTGCGGGTGGCTTGAAGTCGTTGTGGTCGGTGAGCACCACGAAGTCCAGGCCCGCCGTCTTCGCCGCGCGCGCCACCTCCCCCGGCGTACCCCGCCCATCCGAGCGCGTGGTGTGCACATGGAAGGCGCCGCGCACCCAGGTCGGGGCGCCCGCCTTCGGCAGCACCACCGGGTAGCGCGCGCATGAGGCCGGCATCGCGAACAGGCCCGCGATTCCCAGCAGGAGCAGCAGGGTGCCCAGCACCGCCTGGACTCCCTTCGCCACCACCGTCCGGAACCGGCTCACGCCGCGCCCTTCTCTAGCGGGCCTTCCGTCTGCAGCTTCCACAGCGACGCGTAGCGCCCACCCCGCTGGAGCAGCTCGGCGTGCGTGCCGCTCTCCACCGCGCGCCCCGCCTCCATCACATGGAGCACGTCCGCGTTCACCACCGTGGACAGCCGGTGCGCAATCACCAGCGCCGTGCGTCCGGGCAACACCGCCGCCAGCGCCGCCTGCACCTCGCGCTCGCTCTCCGGGTCCAGGCTGCTCGTCGCCTCGTCCAGCACCAGCACCGGCGCCCGCGCCAGCACCGCCCGGGCGATGCACAGGCGCTGCCGCTGCCCACCGCTCAGCGTCACCCCGCGCTCGCCGATGCGCGTGTCGTAGCCCTCCGGCAGAGCGCGGATGAAGCCGTCCGCGTGCGCCACCCGGGCCGCCGCCTCCACCTCTTCCCGCGTGGCGTCCGGCCTCGCGTAGCGCAGGTTGTCCAGCACCGTGCCGTGGAAGAGCAGCGGCTCCTGCGTCACCAGCGCGAACTGCTCGCGCACGCTCTTCGCCGTGTACCGGTCCGCGTCCACCCCATCCAGCAGCAGCTGGCCCTTCTGGGGCCGCTCGAAGCGGAGCAGCATCGACGTCACCGTGCTCTTGCCACCGCCGCTACCGCCCACCAGCGCCGTCACCTGCCCCGCCTTCAGCTCCAGCGTCAGGCCGTCCAGCGCGACGCGCTCGCCATAGGAGAAGCGCACGCCCTCCAGCACGAGGTTCCGGGACAACGGCGGCGCCGGCACCGCGTCCGGCGCGTCCTCCACCGGGTGCTTCAGGTCCAGCAGCTCGAAGAGGCGCTCTCCCGCCGCACCCGCCTGCACCGCGAACTGCGTCACCCGGCCCAGCTCCTTCACCGGCTGGTACACCAGGATGACCGCCGTCAGCAGCGACAGCAGCGCCTCCGGCGGCATCAACCGCGCGCCCGCCGCGTAGGCCAGCGCTCCCGCCAGGGCCGCCGCCGCGAGCACCTCCATCAACCCGGGCACCGCGCCCCGCGCCCACGCCGCGCTCACCAGCGCCTTCTCGTGCGCCCGCGCGTGCGCCGAGAAGCGGGCCAGCTCCGCCTCCTGGCCGTTGAAGGCCTGGATGGTCCGCAGACCTCCCAGCCCCTCGTGAAGCTGCCCCGCCAGATTGCCGAGCTGCGTCTGCCCCTCACGCGTGCGCTTCAGCACCTTGCGCATCAGCCGCGACGCCGGCAGCGCCGCCAGCGGCACCACCAGCAGCATCACTCCGCCCAGCAGCGGGCTCATGGACAGCGCCACGCCCGTCAGGATGATGGCCTGCAGCGTGTCCCGCAGGTACGCGCCCACCGTGTACATGGCCGCCGCTTCCACCGCGGTGACGTCCGACGAGAAGCGGCTCAGCAGGTCGCCCGTCCGCTGCCGCGCCAGCTGAGACGGCGACAGCGAGGTGAGGCGCACGAACAGCTCGCGTCGCAGGTCCTTCGACACGCGCTGCGCGAACATCCCCATGAAGTAGAACTGCGTCAGGTACCCCACGCCCTTCGCCGCCCCCACCACCAGCATCAATACCGGGAAGCCCCACAGCGCCGCCTCGCGAGGCAGGTCCGCCAGCCAGGGCACCCGCTGCGCACTGGCAAAGCCCTCCTGCCCTCCCGACAGCAGGAAGCGCAGTGCCGGCCCCGTCAGGTACGCGTACGCCCCCACGGCCAGGCCCACCACCGCCGAGCCCACGAAGGCCACCACGAGCAAGCCCACGTGCGGGCGCGCATAGCGCAGCAACCGCAGCAGCACGGGAAACATGACTACCGTCCCACCTTGCGCAGCGCCGCCTTGGCGAGCTGCGAATAGGGGTTGTACTCCAGCACCTTGAGCAGCTTCTTGCGCGCCAGCGGCGCGTCCCCCAGGTCCGTGTCGATGATGGCCGCGATGATGTGCAGCCGCTCCACGTACGGCCCCAGCGAGAGCGCCTTCTTCAGCACCTTCTGCGCCTTCTGCGCACGCACCAGCAACGCCCCCGGCGCCGCCTGGTACGTGGCCCAGGCAAGCCAGGCGTAGTACTCCGGCTCGTTCGGGTTGTGCGTCACCGCCTCCTCGAACGCACGCATCGCCGTGGTGAAGTCCAGGCGCTTCAGCGCGGACTCGCCCCGGCGCAAGGCAATCTCCGCCTCCACCACCACCGCCGTGTTGCGCCCCACGTCCAGCCGGCTGAAGAGGTACTGGAGGTACGCCTTGCGCTTCTCGTCCACGCTCAGCACGCGGTACGAGGCCGACAGCTTCTCCTGCACCGACTCCAGCAAGTCCCTCAGGTCCAGGATGTCGTACTCGGCATACGTGTCGGGGTGAAAGCGCATCGCCGTCTCATGGTACGCGCGCTCCACCGCCTCCGTGTCCGCGGCGATGTCCAGCCCCAGGCTGCCGAAGTAGCTGCGAGTGATGATGCGGACCGCCTCCTCGCGCAGGGACGCCGCCGTCTCCAGCGGGAGCGCCTTGCGCTTGCGCGGAGCAATCCGGTCCGGCAGCACCGCGTTGGACAGCACGTCCGTCCCCGTGGCCACCGGTGTCGGGGAGAACGTCACCCCACCCGTCAGCTTGAGGAACCACAGCAGCGACACCGCCTTGCCCAGCTCCCCGCGGCCGTGCGCCAGCAAATCCCTCAGCACGATGCGGCCGTTGACCTGCATGGCAATCTTCAGGTCATCCGTGTCCAGCGCCATCGGCTGCAAGTCTCGGCCGAACTCGGACGAGCGCACCGGGTACTCGCCCAGGTTCCCTCGCAGCGAGGCCGCCATCACCTTCAGCGGGAAGCACCGCCGCGCGCCCGCCAGCACCGGCGCCAGGGGCGGCACCTCCACCGAGGCCACCTCGGCGGTGAACTCGTCACCCGAGTAGAAGGCGTAGCGCCCCTCGCGCATGCCCAGCACCCGCTCCAGCCGCTCCCGGGTGTAGTCGCGTAGCAGCTGCAACAGCTCCTCGCCCGCCGCCTCCACGCCCGCGTCCGCCAGCGCCGCGCCGATGCGCAGCCCGGACGCCAGCGCCTCCACCACCCGCTCCGACTGCGGCACGGTGAGGACCTTGCGGTCCACCAGGA
The DNA here is from genome assembly GCF_010894435.1 of Pyxidicoccus trucidator. NCBI lineage: Bacteria > Pseudomonadati > Myxococcota > Myxococcia > Myxococcales > Myxococcaceae > Pyxidicoccus > Pyxidicoccus trucidator. Next base: position 14,766 of record NZ_JAAIXZ010000020.1, read on the forward strand.
AGCGCGGCAGCGAGTCCGCCTTCGACGAAGAGTCGTAGCTCACCGCCCCGCCGCGCAGGAAGTACACGCGCCGGCTCAAGTCCCGGTGCGCCGCCACCAACACGCCGTCGCGGCGCAGCCGGTAGAGCGAGTGGAGCAGCCCCGGCAGCGGATAGCCCCGCAAGTCACCCGAGTTCACCGCGGGCTTCGACAGCGTGGCCGACAGGCCGGTGGCCGGCACGGCCTGCGCCGCGCGGACCAGCGCCTCCAGCCTGGGCACCAGCTCGCCCGGCTTGAGGGGGTCCGCGATGTAGGCGTTCACCTTGAGGTCCAGCACCGCCGCCACGCCGCGCGCCCGGCCCAGGTGCCCCTTGTCGATGGCGACAATCGGCACCCTCGCACCCTGGCTGTGCGCCCGGATGAGGTGCACCACGTGCGCACCCTCGACGCGGGGCAGGTCCACCGCGAGCACCACCACCGCCGGGTTGTCCGCCGCGAAGTGCTCCATCGCCGTCACCGGGTCATTCACCGCGCGCACGGTGTACCCGGCCTGGGAGAGCAGGCCCTTCAGGTGCTCGAGCGTGGGGGGATGGCTCTCGGCGAGCAGAAGCGTCTTCAAGGCTGCCTCACTCTACACCTTCACCCGCTCCCGCATCAGGTACGATGCGCGCCCCTTCATGACGCCCCCGCCCCGCATCCTCGTCGTGGCCGGCGAGGCCTCCGGTGATACCCACGCCGCCGAGCTCGTCGCCGCCCTCCAGGCCCGCCGCCCGGACCTCACCTTCTTTGGCATGGGCGGCCCGCGCCTGGCCGCTCGGGGGGTGGAGCTGCTCTTCGACGCCCGCGAGGTGTCCGTCATGGGCATCACCGAGGTGCTCCCCCGCATCCCCCGCATCCTGCAAATCCTGAAGGGGCTGGCCAACGCCGCCGCCGAGCGCCGCCCGGATGTCGCCATCCTGGTGGACATCCCCGACTTCAACCTGAGGCTGGCGGAGAAGCTCAAGGCCCTCGGCGTCCCGGTCGCCTACTACGTCTCACCCATGATCTGGGCCTGGCGCCGGGGGCGGGTGCGCACCATCAAACGCCTGGTGGACCGGATGCTCTGCATCCTCCCCTTCGAGGAGGCCTTCTACCAGGAGGCCGGGGTGAGCGCCCGGTATGTGGGCAGCCCGGTGGTGGAGCAGGTACCCGCCCCGGACAGCCCCGCCGTCTTCCGCGAGCGCCTGGGGCTGGCGAAGGACGCCCCCACGCTCGCACTGCTGCCCGGCAGCCGGATGAGTGAAATCCGACGTCTGCTGCCCACCATGGTGGACGCGGCGAAGCGCCTCGCCGCCGAGCGCCCCGGGCTCCAGGTGGTGGTCCCCGTGGCCTCCACCATCCCCCGCGAGGAGGTGGAGTCCCGCTTCGCGGGCAGCGGCCTGTCCCCCATCCTGATTGAGGGGCGCGCCCCGGAGGTGGTGGGCGCCAGCGACGCGGCGGTGGTGGCGTCGGGCACCGCCGTGCTCGAAGCCGGACTGATGCAGCGTCCACTGGTGGTCGTCTACCGCGTCTCGCTCATCACCTACTGGGTGGGCCGGCTGATGCTGAAGGTGGCCTTCGTCTCGCTGGTCAACCTGCTGGCCGGCCGGAAGGTGGTGCCGGAGCTGCTCCAGGGGGAGATGACGCCCGAGCGCATCGCCGACGAGGTCCGCCGGGTATGGATGCCGGGGGCCCCCCGGGAGGAGATGCTGCGGGGGCTGGCGGAGATGCGCGGCCGACTGGGGGAGACCGGGGCCGCCACCCGAGCCGCGGAGGCCGTACTGGAGCTGCTGCCCCCGCGCCCCGTTTAGGGTATGTCCGGCCGGGTCATGAACCCTGCCCTGGTCTGCATCCCCACGTACAACGAGCGGGAAAACATCGAGGCCATCGTCCAGGCGGTGCTGAAGGCCGACGCCCGCGTGGACATCCTCGTCGTCGACGACAACTCGCCCGACGGCACGGGGCAGCTCGCCGACGGGCTCGCCGCGAAGGACTCGCGCGTGCGGGTGCTCCACCGCGAGAAAAAGGAGGGCCTGGGCCGCGCGTACCTCGCCGCCTTCCGCTGGGCCCTGGCCCAGGGCTACACGTACATCCTGGAGATGGACGCGGACTTCAGCCATGACCCGCGCTACCTCCCCGGCTTCCTCGACGCGGCCCAGGCGGGCGCGGACCTGGTGCTGGGCTCGCGCTACGTCACCGGCGGCGGCACCGTGAACTGGGGCGTCGGGCGGCAGATCATCAGCCGCGGCGGCAGCCTCTATGCCCGCTCGATTCTGGGCGTGGGCATCCGGGACCTCACCGGCGGCTTCAAGTGCTTCCACCGCCGGGTGCTGGAGTCCATCGACCTGGATGCGGTGAAGAGCACCGGGTACGCGTTCCAGATAGAGCTCACCTACCGCACCCTGAAGAAGGGCTTCACCGTGCGCGAGATTCCCATCGTCTTCGAGGACCGGCGCGTGGGCCACTCGAAGATGAGCAAGAAGATCTTCGCCGAGGCCCTCACCATGGTGTGGAAGCTGCGGCTCAAGGTGTAGCCCGGGGGGCGTGCCATGACGGGCTATCTGTCGTTGTTCCTGATGTCGCTGTCCGCGGTCTTCTTCGTGGTGGACCCCATCGGCGTGGTGCCGTTGTTCCTGGCGATGACGGCCGGGGACTCGCAGGAGAAGGTCCGCCGCACGGCGATGCGCGCGTGCATGGTGGCGTGCGGGATGATGCTGTTCTTCGCCCTGTTCGGCGGCGTCATCTTCAAGGTGTTCGGCGTGTCGCTGGGCGCCTTCCGCGTGGCCGGCGGCATCCTCCTGCTCATCACCGCGCTGGACATGCTCCGCGCCCGCCCGTCCGAGACGCGCACCACCCCCACCGAGGAACAGGAGGGCGTGGTGAAGGAGGATGTGGCCATCGTCCCGCTGGCCATCCCGCTGCTGTCGGGGCCCGGCGCCATCGCCACCGCCATGGTGCTGATGGCCAGGGGGGACTCGCTGACGTCCGCGATTCCGGTGCTGGCCGCCATCATCCTGACGTTCGTGGCCAGCTACTTCATCCTCCGCGCATCCGGGATGATTCAGCGCGTGCTGCGCCAGTCCGGCGTCGCGATTGTCGAGCGCGTCATGGGCCTCATCCTCGCCGCGATTGCGGTGCAGTTCATCGCGGACGGCGGCAAGGAGCTGCTCAGATAGGGCCGGGGGCCGCCACCCAGGAGGGGCCGTTGCGCTTCACCAGTCCCTGGGGCTTGCCCTCCAGGGTGAGTTGCTCCGGGCCCGCGCGGCGCGCGTCGTAGGCATAGCCGTCCTGCACCTCCTGGAGGTACACGACGACGGCGTCCAGCACGTTCTCCTGCACCACCTGGAAGGTGTCGTCCCCGCAGAGGGGCTCGTCGCCCTCGAAGAAGCGCTCCAGCATCGACTCCTCCGGACGGCGCACGTAGACGACCACCGGCGTGGGCTCCTCGCGCCCCTCCGAGGCCAGCTCGCTCACCAGCCGCGACGGCGTCGGCTCCTTCAGCACCGAGCGCACCAGCTGGCACTTCTCGGCCTCCGCCTCGCGCTTCACGGCGACAGGCGCCTGGTGCGCGCAGCCCGTGCTCCCCAACAGTCCCAGCCCCAGCGTCACCCAGGCCACCCGGTGGAATCGGCTCATCCGTCGTCTCCTCAAGTCGAATCCCGTCACAGCTTCCGCCACCGAGGAGGATACGGGGCCTGCTGAAGCACCGGATCCTCCACGGCGATGATGTACTCGGCGCGACGGTTGCCTGCCTCCGCCGTCTCGTCCGGCGTCGCCACCGCCGGCGACTGCTCGCCGAACCCCTCATAGAACACCGGCACGCGGAGGCCCCGCTTCCGGAAGTAGGTGGCCAGACTCTTCGCCCGCTTGAGCGACAGCTCGCGGTTGTCCGTCGTCGGGCCCACCGTGTCCGTGTGGCCCAGCACGTACAGCCGCAGCGCCGCGAAGCGTCCGTACTTCGCCAGTGACTCGGCGATGAGCGCGTGGCTCTTGTCCAGCTTGCTGCGCTCGGCCGCCGGCACGTCCGCGCTGCCCGAGGCGAAGTTCACCTCCTCGTGCGGGATGTCCACCTGCCAGGGGAAGAGGTCCAGCCCCATGTAGAACTCCGCGGTGTCGAAGGCCTTGAGCGAAATCTTCATCACCCGCCCCTCCTCCGCCGGCCACTTCAGCTCCAGCGGCGTGCCGGCCGCCTCGCCCTTGAAGGGCACCTCGCCGTCGAAGGCCTTCTTGCCGGTGTCCATCAACACCGTCAGGTCCACGCGGCCCGCCGGCCGGTTCAGCGTGAAGCGCAGCCGCCGCCCCGCGACGTCCACGTCCTCCTTGCGCACCTCCAGCTTCAGCGGGCCGTACAGCTCCGTGTCGAAGGACAGCGGCAGGGTGCCGGCTTCCGCGTCCGGGAAGCGCACCACCAGCTCCCCCTCGTAGTGGAAGCGGCCCTCGGGCTGCTCCAGCTCAATCCTCCGGACGATGCCCGGCTTGCCCCCACCCTTCACCTCCACCACCTTGCCGTCGCTGCGCTTCAGCTTCACCTCGAAGCCGGCGATGGGCTCCTCGATGTGGATGAGCAGCGTGGGCAGCTTCTCCCCCAGCGCGGCCCGGCCCTCCAGTGAAGCGCGGATGGCGTCCGCGAGCGCGGGGAGCGGCGAGCACAGGGCCAGACAGAGCAGCAGCAGACGGGGGTTCATCACGCGGCGTCGACCTCCGGCGTCACGAGCAGCGGGCCAACAGCAGCCCACCTGTGCGCATTTCCTCCGCGGCAGGGTAGGCCGAGGCTCCCGTCAGCGAAACGTCCCTGGGGGTGGACGTTGGAGGTGCGACGGTATTCACCCACTCCAGGGCTCCACGGAGAAGCAGCCAGGGAGGCAAGCCGCCCCCGCCCAGCCGCCCCAGGGCCCTCAGGGCACGCCGACAATGGTGATGCCAGCCGACTCGGCCCCGGCGAAGAGGGCGGGTGCGTCCAGCAGCACCGTGCGCCCTACCTCGAGCGCCAGCACCCGGGCGCCCACTTCCTTCATCACGTCCAGCGTGCGGGGGCCCACCGCCGGCAGGTCGAAGCGCAGGTCCTGCTGCGGCTTGCAGCGCTTCACCACCACGGCGCCACCTCCGCCGCCCAGCTTCCCGCCGCGGCGGATGGTCTCGTCCGTGCCCTCCACCGCCTCCAGCGCCAGCACGTGGCCGTTGTGCACCACCACCGTCTGGCCCACGTCGGCCTGGCCCAGCAGCACCGCCACCTCGCGCCCCAGCGCCACGTCCTTCTCCTGCGCCGGGTGGAGCTTCGGGCCCGCGAGGTGTCCCGCGGGGCACAGCACCTCGCCGAGGAAGTCCGTGGGGGCGATGATGGTGACGCCGCGCTGCTCGAAGTCCGCGGCCACCGCGCGCAGGAGCGCGTCGTCACGGAAGCTGCGCAGCCGGGAGATGATGCGCACCGCGCCCAGGTCCGGCCGGGCCTCCGCCAGCGCCCGCACCCGGCCGATGCCGCCCGCCATGGCCGCCTGCTTCACGCCGGCCTCGCGGAACGCCTTCTGGATGCGGTCCACCTGCCCCACCCGCACCCAGGTGAGCAGGCCCACTTCCGAGGCCAGCGCCGGGTCCGTCTCCCCCCGGTGCGCCACGGCCACCACTTCCAGGCCCCGCGCCCGCGCCGCGCGCGCGAAGAGGAAGGGCAGCTGGCCGTTGCCTGCGATGAGGCCGATGCGCTCCACCGCCGACTCCCCTTCCGCGCCCACGCGTTAGCGCGTCAGCCCGCGCTTGCTCTGCAGGACGAACTCGATGAGGTGGTCCACCTCGGAGTGGCCACTCAGCTCCGTGCGCAGCCGCGCCAGCGCGTCCTGAAGCCCCAGCTTGGAGCGGAACAGGATGCGGTGGGCCTCCTTGATGCGCTCAATCTGCTCCTTGGAGAAGCCGCTGCGCTCCAGGCCCACGGTGTTCAGGCCCACCAGCTCCGCGCGGTCACCCTGCGCCGTGGCGTAGGGGGGGATGTCCATGGTCACCATGGCGCCGCCGGAGATGAAGGCGTGCTTGCCCAGGCGGGTGAACTGGTGCACCGCCGCCAGGCCGCTGATGATGACGTGGTCCTCCATCGTCACGTGGCCCGCCAGCGCGGAGCCGTTGCCGATGCGGCAGCCGTCGCCCACGACGCAGTCGTGCGCCACGTGGCAGTTGGCCATGAAGAGGTTGCCACTGCCGATGCGCGTGCTGCCGCCGCCGCCCGCCGTGCCCTTGTGCAGGGTGACGAACTCACGAACCGTGTTGTCGTCGCCCAGCACCAGCTCCGTGTCCTCGCCCGCGTACTTCAAATCCTGCGGGTCCGCTCCCACGGAGGCGAACTGGAAGATGCGGTTGCGCGCGCCCAGCGTCGTGCGCCCCTCGATGACGACGTGAGGGCCGACCCGCGAGCCCTCACCCAGCGTCACCTGGGGACCGATGACCGAGTAGGGCCCGACCTCCACCGTCTCGTGCAGGCGGGCGTCGGGATGGACCACCGCGGTGGGATGAATCTGAGCCATTTCCTCTCCTATTACCGGCCGCGGTCAGGAAGCCGCGCTCTCGTCCGCCTTGGCGTTCTTGTCCACCACCGTGGCCAGGAACTCGCCCTCGGACACCTTCACGCCTTCCACCAACGCCGTGCCCTTCGTCTTCCATACCGCGCCCTTGTGGCGCAGTACTTCGATGACCAATTGCAGCCTGTCGCCGGGCACCACCGGCTTGCGGAACCGCGCGCCGTCCACGCCCATCAGGTAGGTCACCTTCTGGGCAGGGTCCATGTTCTCGCTCTTGTAGGCGAGGATGGCGGACGCCTGCGCCAGCGCCTCCAGGATGAGCACGCCCGGCATCACCGGGTGGCCGGGGAAGTGGCCGTTGAAGAAGGGCTCGTTGATGGTGACGTTCTTGTACGCCGTCAGCTTCTGGCCGGGGACGATTTCCACCACCCGGTCCACCAGGAGGAACGGGTAACGGTGCGGCAGGAGGTTCTGGATCTCCAAGATGTCCATCATGCGCCCTTCTCCTTCTCGAGCGTCTCCACCCTGCGCCGCAGGGCGCGAACTTCCTTGAGCAGGTCCGCCACCTGCCCCGCCGCGGCGCTGGCACGGAGCCAGTCCCGGTGGGGCACCGCCGGACTGCCGCTCACCACCTGCCCGTCCTCCACGTCATGCGCCACACCGGACTGGGCGCCGACCTTGGCCAAATCACCCACGCGGATGTGGCCCACCACGCCCACCTGCCCCGCCAGCACCACGCCGGTGCCAATCTCCGCCGAGCCGGACACGCCGGCCTGCGCGCAGATGAGCGACAGCGGGCCCACCTTCACGTTGTGGGCGATCTGCACCAGGTTGTCGAGCTTCGTGCCGCGGCCCACCACCGTCTCACCCACCGTCGCGCGGTCGATGCAGGTGCAGGCCCCCACCTCGACGTCGTCCTCGATTCGGACGATGCCCACCTGGGGAATCTTGAAGTGCTCCGGCCCCTCCGCCCCTTCCGGGTTGAAGGCGAAGCCGAAGCCGTCCGCCCCCACCACGGCCGAGGCATGGAGGATGACGCGCGCGCCGAGGATGCAGCCCTCGCGCACCGTGACGTTGGGATACAGGACGCAGTCCTCGCCCACCTGGGCGTGCTCGCCCACGTAGGCGCCGGGGTACAGCACCGTGCGCGCGCCCACGCGGGCGCCCGCGTCCACCGAGGCGCCCGGCAGCACCGAGGCCTCCGGGTGGACGGTGGCCTCCGGGTGCACCCACGCGCCGGGCCTCACGCCCGGAGCAGGCCGGGAGGCCGGGTGGAACAGCCGCAGCAGCTTCGCGTAGGCAAGGTGCGGGTTGGGCACCCGGACCAGCGCCACCCCGTCGCGGGGCGGCGTGTCGGCCCCCACCAGGACGGCGGAGGCGCGGGAGGCCTCGAACTGCTTCCGGTAGCGGAGGTTGCCGTAGAAGGACACGTCCCCCGGGCCGGCTTCCTCGAGCCCGTTGAGTCCGTGGATGAGCAGTCCGGAGTCGCCGAGGAGCTCACCGCCCACATGGGCCGCGAGCTCCCCGAGCCGGCGGGGGTTCGAGGGAGTCTGCACGGGTTGACGGACTACTTCTTGGTCGGGGCGTCCTTCGCCACCGACGTCGAGGGCTTCTTCGCGGCGTTGTACGCGCGAATGACCTCGTTGGAGATGTCATGCTGCGAGCGGGCGAAGACGATGCCCGAGTCACGCTTGTCCAGCACGAAGGAGAGGTCGTCCCGCTCGGCGATGGTGGAGATGACCTGGTCGATCTTGTTGATGATCGGCTCCATCTCCTGGCGCTCCTTGTTGGCGGCCTCGGCCCGGCTCTTCTCCCACTTCTGGGCGAGGACCATCACCTTGCGCTGGAGCTCGCCCTCCTTCTGGGCCTTGGTCTCCGGGCTCATGGCGCTCGCCTGCTTGTCCAGGACTTCCTTCTCCTTGCGGAGGGCGTCCTGCTCCCGGTCGATTTCCTTCTGGCGGTCGTCGAGCCACTTCTGGAGGCGGCCCTTGGCGGCCTTGCCGTCATCCACCTCGAGCAGGACGCGCTGCAGATCCACGAAGGCGATCTTCTGCTCGGCCGAGGCGGCCACCGGCAGGGCGAGCGAAACGACGGCGGCCAAGGCCGCGATGGTGGTGCGAAGCGACATGTTCAGCAGCTCCTCGGGAAGGTTACAGGCTCCGACGTCAGGTCCCCGGGCTTGTTCAAAAGCCCCCCGCCGGGAGATGGAGCCGGGAAAGTCGGGGCAAGGGCTTATCAGAAGAAGTTGCCGATAGTGAACTCGAACAGGATGTTGTCGTCTTCCGGTCGCCTGGTGAGCGGGATGCCCCACTCGAAGCGGAGGGGGCCAATCGGCGAGAACCAGCGGAAGCCGAAGCCCGCGGCGTGGAAGAGACCGAGCGGCAGCTTGTCCTGTCGGTCCTGGAAGAAGCGTTCATTCGTCGCGAAGGAGTTGCCCGCGTCATAGAAGAGCACGCCGCGCAGGCCGGCCTTCTCGAAGATGGGGAACTCCAGCTCGAAGTTGAAGACGAGCTGCTTGTTGCCGCCCACCAGGAAGTCCGTGACGCTGGCGTCCGGGCTGCCCGAGCGGGGCACCTTCACCGAGGGGCTGATGCTCCGCAGGTAGTAGCCGCGGACGCTGTTGATGCCGCCCACGTAGTACAGCTCGGAGATGGGCAGCGGCTTGTCCTGGTCCAGCTGCTGGATGTAGCCAATGGTGGCGTTCGTCTTGAAGACGAAGCCCAGCGGCATGGGGAAGTACAGGCGCGAATAGGCGGTGTACCGGTTGAAGAGGAAGGTGCCGCCCAGGAGGGCGGGGGCCGTCTCCAGCGAGCCGTAGTGGATGAAGCCGCGCGAGGGGAACAGGCGGTTGTCGCGCCGGTCGAACGAGAGCGACAGGCGGGCCGCGCTGGTGACACCGGACAGGAACTGGTTGGCCAGCAGCACCGCACCCAGGTTCTGCCCCGCCTCCACGTCCACCCACTCACGCGAGTAGCCGATGGTGCCCAGCAGGTCGTCGATGAACTGGTAGCCGATGGAGGCGCTGCCACCGGTGGAGTTGCGGATGAAGCCCTCGTAGTCCGCCTGGACGCGGAAGAACTCCGCGGACAGCAGGTAGTTCGTGTCCAGGAAGTACGGGTCGTAATAGGACAGCTGCACCAGCGAGCGCAGGCCTGAAATCTGGGCGGACGCGGAGACGCTCTGGCCCCAGCCCAGGAAGTTGTTCTGGGAGATCTGCGCCGTGAAGATGAAGTTCTCCACGTTGGAGAAGCCGAGGCCCACCTGGAAGGTGCCGGTGGCCTTCTCCTTCACCTCCACCTGCAGGACGATGGTGTCATCGGCGCTGCCGGGGCGCTGGGTGATTTCCACCGTCTCGAAGAAGCCCAGGGCGGTGACGCGCTCGCGGCTGCGGCGCACGCCGGTGCCGCTGTAGAGCTCGCCCTCGTACACGCGCAGCTCGCGGCGGATGACCTTGTCGCGCGTCTTGCTGTTGCCGATGACGTCGATGCGCTCAATCGTGACCTGGGGGCCCTTCTGCACTTCGAAGGTCAGGTCCACCGTCTTGTTGTCCGCGTTGACGGAGGTGACGGGGTTGATGTTCGCGTAGGCGTAGCCGCGGTCGTAGTAGACGTCCGAGACGGAGAGGATGTCCTGCGACAGCTGGGTGCGGTTGAAGCGGGCGCCCGTGCGCGACTTCATCAACTGCTGCATCGTCGGCTTGGACACATCCGGCAGCAGGTCGCCGCCGAAGTCGATATTCCCGATGTCGTAGGGCTCGCCCTCGACGATGCGCATCGTGATGTAGATGAAGCGCTTGTCGGCGGAGAGCTGGACGGTGGGCTTGTCCACCCGGACGTTGATGAAGCCGCGGTCGAAGTAGGCGTACTGGATGACCTGGAGGTCGCGCTCGAAGGCCTCCTGGCGGTAGGTGCCCTCGCCAGTGAAGAAGGAGAGGAAGCCCCCCTCACGGGTGATCATCGTCTCCTTCAGCTCTTCCGGAGAGACCTTCTCCGCGCCGATGAAGGAGATCTGCTTCACCATCACCTTGGCGCGCTCGTTGGTGACGAAGACGACGTCCACGGCGCCGGGGGTGCCCTCGACGGGCTTCAGCTCGTAGGTGACCTCGGCGAGGAAGTAGCCCTTCTCCACGTACTTGGCCTGGATCTTCTGCACGCTGGAGCGCACGGTCTCCATGTCCAGGATGGTGGCGGGCTTGACGTCGATGTCCTCCTTCAGGTCCTCCTGGCTCAGCTCCTCGTTTCCGCGGAGCTGCACGAGCCGGATGATGGGCCGCTCCTCCACGCGGACGACGTAGGCCACGCCCCGGGGCAGCCGCTGCACCAGCAGCTCGACGTTCTGGAAGTAGCCCAGGGCCCACACGGCGCGCAGGTCCTGCGCGCTGTTGCCGGGCGTCAGCGCCTGGCCCACCTTGGTGCGCAGGGCGCGGCGGATGGCCTCGGCCTCCACGCGCTTGTTGCCCTCGACACGAATCTCCGCCACCCGGTTCTCATCGTCTTCGGAGACGGGGGCGTCAGGAGGAAGCTCGGCCTCGGGGGCCGGGGCCGGGGTGCCCGCATCCGCGGGCGCCTGCGTGGCCGAGGGAGAGGTCACCGCCGGAACGGGCGCGGGAGCGGGCACACCTCCGTCCACCTGGGCCCGGACGCGTCCGGGCACGAGGGAGAACAGGGCGACCGCCAGCAGCGGGAGCAGTGACTTGCGCGACAGAACGGGGAGCCTCAAGGGGAGAACGGCCAGGAAAAGGCGGGGCAATGTACGGGAAGGGGCGCGAGTCCCTCAATCCAAAAGCAACGGGACATCACGCCTCCGACACCTCGCCCCCGGCCAGCCTGAGCCGGCGGGGCATGGAGCGAGCAAGCGTCTCGTTATGTGTGACGACCACCGCGGTGATGCCCAGCTCCCGGTTGACCTCCCGGAGGAGCTGGTGGATGCCCTCGCCGGTGGCCGGGTCCAGGTTGCCGGTCGGCTCGTCGGCGAGCAGGACGGCGGGCTTGAGGACCAGGGCGCGGGCCAGGGCCACGCGCTGGGCCTCGCCGCCGGACAGCTCGCCGGGGCGGTGGTCCACGCGCTGGCCCAGCCCCACCCGCTCCAGCAATTCACGGGCGTAGGCGTAGGCGCCGGTGCGCTCCTGGCGCTGGATGAGGGCGGGCATGGCCACGTTCTCCAGGGCGGTGAACTCCGGGAGGAGGAAGTGGCTCTGGAAGACGAAGCCGATGGTGCGGTTGCGGAACTCGGCGATTTCCGCGTCGTTCATGGAGAACACGGAGCGGCCGTCGAACATCACCTCGCCGGCGGCCGGGGCGTCCAGGGTGCCCAGCACGTGGAGGAAGGTGCTCTTCCCCGCGCCGGAGGCCCCAATCAGCGAGACGAGCGAGCCCTTCTCGATGTCCAGCGACACGCCCCGCAACACGTCGATGCGCTTGCCGTGCAGGAAGTAGCTCTTGAAGACATTGCGGATGGACAACAGCGCCATGGCTACTCCGCCTTGAGGCCTTCCACCGGCTCCACGCTGCTGGCCTTGAGGGCCGGGTAGATGGAGGCGAGGTAGGTGACGAGCACCGCGATGACAACGGCCAGCGCGGTCTGCACGGGCTCGATGCGCACCGGCAGCGCGGGAATGTAATAGACCTCCGGGTCCAGCTTGATGCCCACCTTCTCGATGAAGACGCACCAGGCGAGCCCGGAGATGAGGCCCAGGAGACCGCCCGCCACGCCAATCTGCAGGCCCTCGGCGAGGAAGATCTTCACGATGCCGCCGTCCGAGACGCCCAGCGCCTTGAGGACGGAGATCTCCTTCCGCTTCTCCAGCACCAGCATGATGACGGTGGCGACGATGAGGCCGGCGGCCACGACGATGATGATGGAGAGGATGATGCCCATGACGAGCTTCTCCAGGCGGAGCGCGGAGAAGAGGTTCTTGTTCATCTCTCCCCAGTCCCGTGCCCGGTAGGGATAGCCGCCCAACACCTTCACCACCTGCCCGGCGATGCGGCGCGCGTCGTCGATGTCCGCGACCTTCAGCTCGATTCCGGAGGCGCCCTGGACCTCGAAGAAGTTCTGCGCCTCCTTGAGCAGGATGTAGACGAACTTGGAGTCGTACTCGTACATGCCCGAGTAGAAGATGGCCGCCACGCGGAAGGCGCGGCTCTTCGGAATCGGACCGGACGGGCCCAGCTCCGTGCCCAGCGGGGACACCACGTTCACCCGGTCCCCCACCACCACGCGCAGGGACGCCGCCAGCTCGCGGCCGATGACGATGCCCGGCAGCACCGGCGGCTTCGCGGGCTTGCCGGTGCGGCGGATGATGTCGTCCTCCTCCACCCCCTCGGCGCCACTGCCCCCGGCCGGCGAGGCCGGCTCCTCGTCCTCGGGCAGGCCGCGGTGGAGGATCTTCTCGGGCGTGTAGAGGATTTCGAGCTTCTGGCCGCCGAGCAGGTAGTCGGGCAGGTCCGTCACCGAGCCCACCGTCTCCGGGTCGATGCCCTTGATGATGACGCCGTCGACGTTGCCCTCGGAGGCAATCATCACCTGGTTGATGATGAAGGGCGTCTGGCCCACCACGCCGGGCACCCGGCTGCGGATGGACTCCATGACTTTCGGGTACTCGGGCAGCTCGCCCGCGTACTTGGACACCACCGCGTGCGCGTTGGTGCCGAGAATCTTCTGCTGGAGGTCGGCCTCGAAGCCGCTCATCACCGACAGGACGATGATGAGCGCCATGACGCCCACGCCGACGCCGCCCACGGACAGGGCGGTCATCATCATGGTGGGCGACTGCTCGCGCAGCTTCAGCCGGTTGAGGTCGGAAGCGGCGGCCAGCGGGTCCGACAGGCCGAGGGCGCGGATGCGGGTGCGCTCCACGGCCGCCTCGGCGGAGCGGATGATGAAGTAGATGAGCAGCGGCGGGATGATGCCGAACATCAGCACCGCCAGCGTGCCCAGCAGCAGCGACGGGCGGAACACCGCCACGTGGCGGCGCGCGACGAACAGCTCGAAGCCCAGCTTCAGGTCCACCCGGCCGCTGCCGGCGGCGATGAAGCCGGTGTTGATGCCCAGCACCAGCGCCAGCACCAGCGCGGTGAACACGAGCCAGTACGCCAGCTCCGGACGGCCGAGCAGGCCCGCCACGTACGACACCTCGCGCAGCCGGTAGCCGAGCGCGAGCTGCAGCGAGGGCACCCGCTCCATCAGCGTGAGGATGATGGGGACGGGCAGGCCCAGGTACAGCACGCCGATGGTGGCCTCGGGCAGCGACAGCCGCTGCGCGCGAGAGGCGCCGATGAAGCCCGAGACGAAGGCGACGCCGCACGCCACGACCAGGGAGATGGCGAAGGCCCCGGTGGGAGGCAGCGACAGGCCCCCGCCCGTGTTCTGCGCCGCGGCCCCCAGCTCCGTGGAGGGCACGCCGCTGGACAGCACCGTCTGGAGGAGGATGAGCACCAGCTCCGCCAGGAGGATGCCGCCGCCGTAGGCCCCCAGGGTGCTCCAGTAGAAGTCCCGATAGCGCGCCAGGCGCGGGTACAGCGGAGCACCGGCGGCCGGGCTGGGCGCGTCGCCGGGCCCGGAGACCCGGCGGATGCCGGCGGCGATGAGCCCCCAGCCCGCCAGCCAGACGAGCGTCCCGGACAGCAGGAGCCCCGGGCTGACCTGGAACGCCCCACCGCCCATGGAGGACTGGAGCGGCAGGAGGATGGCGGCGTCGAAGACCTGGAGCACCCCACCCCACCCGAGGAGGGACAGCCCCAGGGCGGCACTCACCTCGGCCCACGCCTGGGACCGGGTGATGGCCCCCGAGAGCAGGACGAAGCCCACCAGGGCCACGAGGGCCCCGGTCCAGATGAAGCTCCAGCGATGGACGGTACGCCGTTCGGCCGTGTTCACGAGGCCTCCTGGCTACTTCGCCAGTGGCTTGAGGAGAGGGAAGAGAATGACGTCGCGAATGCTCTGGGAATCCGTGAACAGCATGGCGAGCCGATCAATCCCGATTCCTTCGCCGGCCGTGGGCGGCATTCCGTGCTCGAGGGCGCGGATGTAGTCCTCGTCGTAGTCCATCGTCTCCTGCTGGCCGCGCTGCTTCGCCTCCAGCTGGGCGAGGAAGCGGCCCTTCTGGTCCAGCGGGTCGTTCAGCTCGGAGAAGGCGTTCGCGATTTCGCGCCCCGCCACGAACAGCTCGAACCGGTCCGTGACTTCCGGGTTCTGGTCGTTGCGGCGCGCCAGCGGGGAGATGGCGGTGGGGAAATGGGTGATGAAGGTGGGATGGACGAGGGTGCCCTCGACGTGGTGCTCGAAGAGCGCGCCCACCAGCTCGCCCTGGTTCATGGCGTCGATGGCCCGACGCTCGGCGTCGGAGTGGGTCGTCTTGAGCAGCTCGTGCCGGAGCTTGTCCGGGTCCGCCATGTCCTTGTCGGACAGCGCGCCGCCCACCGCCTCGCGGATGGCCTCCGCCATGGGGATGCGCTTCCAGCCCTTGCCGAAGTCCAGCACGTGCTCGCCGTACTTCACCTTCGTGTCGCCGGTGACGGCCTTCGCCGCGGAGGAGATCATCTCCTCGGTGAGGTCCATCAGGTCCTCGTACGTGGCGTACGCCTGATAGAACTCCAGCATCGTGAACTCGGGGTTGTGCCGGGTGCTGATGCCTTCGTTGCGGAAGTTGCGGTTGATCTCGTAGACGCGCTCCATGCCGCCGACCACCAGGCGCTTGAGATGCAGCTCCGGGGCGATGCGCATGAACAGGTCGATGTCGAGCGTGTTGTGGTGCGTGGTGAAGGGCCGCGCCGCCGCACCCGAGACGAGCGAGTGCATCATCGGCGTCTCCACCTCGACGAAGTCCCGCGTGTCGAGGAAGTTCCGGATGAAGCTGACGAGCTTCGTGCGCTTGAGGAACGTGGCCTTCACGTCCGGGTTGGACACCAGGTCCAGGTAGCGCTGGCGGTAGCGGATCTCCACGTCCGTGAGGCCATGCCACTTCTCGGGCATGGGGCGCAGGGACTTGGTGAGCGGGGTGAACTTCGTCGCCGACAGCGTCAGCTCGCCCGTCTTCGAGCGGAAGACGGGGCCGGTGGCGGCCAGGAAGTCGCCCAGATCACACAGCTTGAAGACCTCGTAGCTGTCGCCCAGGGCGTCCTTCTTCATGTGGACCTGGATCTCGCCCGAGCGATCTCTCAGCTTGATGAAGGCGGCCTTGCCGAAGGAGCGCATGGCGACGATGCGGCCGGCCACGTCGTACGTGGTCGGCGACGCGTCCAGCTCCTCGGTGGACTGGTTGGCGTGCTTCGCGTGGATTTCGGCGGCCTGATGCTGGGGCCGGTAGCCGTTGCCGTACGGGTTGAAGCCGGACTCACGCCATTTCGCGGCCTTCTCCAGCCGCTGGTCGTAGATCTCCTGCTCCTTGGACCCGAGGTCCGCCTCGCCCGCAGTCTTATCGCTCTTGTTCTCGGTCTCGGCCATGACGCGCTTTCCCAAAGGCGCGGCAACCTAGCCAAGCCCTCCCCGGGAAGCAACGCAACACAGCGGGGACGGTCAGGGAGCAGCCATGAAGAGGAAGGCGGCCACGGCGGCGCCCAGGAGCAGGGGGATGAGGATCTCCACCGGAACCCGGTAATGCATGTGAGTGGTGTGCAGGCCGCGCAGGCCGAAGCGGCGCTGGCGGCGCACGCGGTTCATCACCTGGGTCGCGAGCGCGGGCGGGGCCTTCTCCCGCTCCACCCCCTTGAGGCGCTGCAGGGTGTACGCATAGCCCTCCCATCCCTTGCGGCAGTCGTCGCAGCCGTCCAGGTGGGTGCGCACCGCCTGCGCCTTGGGGGCGGGCAGCTCGTCGTCGGCGAGCGCGAGGAACAGGGCCCTCGCCTCGCGGTGGTTCATCCGCGGGTCCACGTCGGAGAGTTTGCGATGAATGAGGGTCATGGCTCAAGCCGCCCCAGGAGATCCGCCAGCTTTTCCCGTGCCCGGTGAAGCCGGCTCTTCACCGTGCCCTCGGGCAGCTCGGTGATGTCGATGATTTCGTCGTAGCTCAGCCCCTCGATGTCGCGCAGCGCCACCAGCATGCGCGCGTCCGGCTCGAGCTGGGCGATGGCCCACTGTACCCGGGCGCGCTCGCGAGCGGACTCCAGCGCGGCGTCCGGACCGGGCGCCGTGCCCCCGCCTTCCGTGAAGAGGGCAGTCGTCTCGTCGTACTCGTCCGAGCGGCCCCGGCCCCGGCGCTTGAGGTACTTCAGCCGGTTGATGCAGTGGTTCTTCGTAATCCGGAACAGCCAGGTGGACAGCTTCGCGTCCTCGCGGAAGCGGCGGACGTTCTGGTGGACGCTGACGAAGATTTCCTGCACCAGGTCGTGCGCCTCCTCGCGGTCTCCCACCATGCGCACGCAGAAGTCATAGAGCCGGTCCTGGTGGGTGCGCACCAGCAGTTCGAAGGCGTCCGAGTCCCCTCGGCGCAGCCGGGCCAGCAGCGCCATGTCCTGGCGCCGCGACTCGGCCGCCTCGGCGACGGCCGCTTCCTGTCCGATTTCGAGCACGCCGCCCGACGTCACCGGTGTCCTCCCGCGACAGCCCCTCCACGAAGGAGGTGCCACCGTCCCTCAGCCTACCCCGTCCCCTGCCCCGCGGCCCTCGGACAGCGGGGCCGGGAAAAAGGTTCCCGGAGTGCGGGGAAGGAGATTGCGCGAGGCGTCACACAGCCCCGCCTACATCCAGCCCAGGCTCCAGGCCGGCCCGTGTCCCGGGCCAGCCCGAAGCGTAAGGGGCTTAGTCCGCGCCAGCGTTGCGGTTGGGGTTCTTCACCCCGAGGAGCTGCGCGGTGACGAACTCGTCCAGGTCGCCATCCAGCACCGCGTCCACGTTGCCCGTCTCCACGCCGGTGCGCAGGTCCTTCACCATGCGGTACGGGGCCAGCACGTAGCTGCGAATCTGCGAGCCGAAGGAGATGTCCTTCTTCTGCGCCTCGGCGGCGTCGCGCGCGGCCTCGCGCTTCTTCATCTCCAGCTCGTACAGGCGGCCGCGCAGAATCTTGAAGGCCATTTCCTTGTTGGCCGACTGCGAGCGCTCCGTCTGGGTGGTGACGATGATGCCAGTGGGCAGGTGGCGCAGCTGCGCGGTGGACGACGTCTTGTTCACCTTCTGGCCACCCGCGCCGCTGCCGCGGATGAACTTCAGCTCGATGTCCTTCTCGGGGAGGTCGATCTGGATGGTGTCATCCACCTCCGGATAGACATCCACGGACGCGAAGGCCGTCTGCCGCCGCGCGTTGGCATCGAAGGGGCTGATGCGCACCAGCCGGTGCACGCCCACCTCGGCCTTGAGGTAGCCGTAGGCGAAGTCGCCCTCGATGCGCAGGGAGACGTTCTTGAAGCCCGCCTCCTCGCCCGGCACCTCGTCGTTGATCTCCACCTTCCAGCCCTTGGTCTCGCAGTAGCGCGTGTACATGCGCAACAGCATGGCCGCCCAGTCCATGGAGTCCGTGCCACCGGCACCGGCGTTGATGTCCATGAAGCAGCTGCTGCGGTCCTGCTCACCGGACAGCATGCGCGCCAGCTCGAGCTTGCCGACCTCGCCCTCCAGGCCCTCCAGCGAGCCCTCCGCCTCCTTCGCGGTGTCCGCGTCGTTGGCCTCTGCCGCCAGCTCCAGCAGGGCCTGCGCGTCGTCCAGGCCGCGCATCACCTTGTCGTAGGCGCCCACGCTGGACTCCATCGTGGACTTCTCCTTCAACATCCCCTGGGCCTTGGCGTGGTCGTCCCAGAAGGTGGGGAGCGTGGACTCTCGCTCGATCAGCGCGATGCGGGACCGCTTGCGGTCGAGGTCAAAGATGCCCCCGGAGCGCCAACACGCGCTCCCGGAGGCCGTTGATCTTCTCCATCGAATCATTCGCCATGGTGTCGTCCTCGTCGGCCGGCGCCATTCACGCGCCGTGCTCGGGAAGGGGTTGAGAGAAAAAGAGTCAGGGAGTCTTGAGCGAAGGGACGGCGTCCCCCCGGCCGGCTGACGCCCGGTCCGAGCCGCGCAGGCGCGCGAGCACCCGGTCCAGGCCGAAGGCGCCAGCCATGCCCAGGGAGATGGGCAGGATGAGCCCGATGAGGCGCCAGTTATCCTGGTCGAACGGGGGCAGGACCTTGAGCACCACGCCCAGCACGCCCGTGGCCGCCAGCACCAGCCATATCTTGAACAACCGCGCCCGCGCCTTCACGCTGCCCCACATCAGCGCCACGCCGAAGGGCAGCGCCAGCAGCGTCAGCGGGTTGGCGAGGAAGAGGTTCTCGTTCCGGAACACCACCGTGTGGTCCGTCACCAGCCACATGACGAACAGGGCCGTGCCCGGCACGCCCAGCACCAGCCCCAGCACCGCGTTCTCCAGCCCGAGCAGCATCCGCGCCACCCTGCTGCCACGCTTGCGCTCCCACGCCGCCAGCCCCACCGCCATGCCGCCCAGCGCCACGCCCAGCGCCAGGATCCACGGGCCCCATGGCGGGGGCTCGGAGGGCGGGCGCTTCCGGTTCGGCGACTCGTAGTAGTTCCAGCTCTTCGCGGCCAGCGACTGGGGCTGCCCGTCCGCGCCCTTCACCTGGAGCGCCGCCACCTGGAGCTCCAGCTCGTCCGGGAGGAAGGCCTCCTCCCACCTGGTAATGGGATGGTCGATTTCATCGTTCATCATGAAGTCGAGCAGCACGCTCATGGGCGCATTCACCGCCGTATAGCGCCGGGTGTGCTCGCGCAGCGTCATCCGCCCCGGGGCCCGGTCCATCTCCCGCAGCTGCCCGCCCGTGGCGACGTCAATCATGTCGCGCAGCCGGGTGACGCAGTTGTCGTTGTAGTGGTGATACAGGTACTCGCGGTTCTCCGGCAGCACGTTGTCCGCCAGCCGCTTCGCCACGTGCACCCGCTGCTCGGAAGTGAGGTTGAGCTCCTGGATGCGGACGTCGCGGTCCTCGGCCTGGTAGTAGCGGAAGGTGGAGTCGACGCGGGAGTGGCCCACCCAGAACTCGAGACGGCCCATGGCGAAGCGGGCCAGCATCGCCTCGTCGAAGGAGAACATCCCGTAGTTGTAGAGGCGCGACAGGCCCAGCCGCTTGTCCTCCACCACCAGCGAGCCATGGCCCCACCAGGAGGGCACGTCGTCGCCGGGGCTGAACGTCACCAGCCAGATGGACAGGTCCTCTCCCCGGCTCTCTCCGGAGCCCCAGGGCGGAATGGAGACCTCGCGCGCGTGGGCCGGGACGGCCCAGAGCAGCAGGCCGAGCAGGCAGGAGGCGATGAGTGACAGGCGGGGCATGGAGACCGTCCAACACACGGGAGGCGGCCTACCTATCATGCGCGCCGCCCGCTTCAACGGGAGGATGCCGGATTGTCCGGCGAGGGGCCGAGGGAGGGCCTACATCAGGCTGCGGGCCCGGCGGGCGCGGGATTCCACCTGGAGCGAGTCCGCCACCATGCCGCGCTCGCCCAGCAACTGCTCCTCCAGCGCCGCCATCCGCTTCGCGTCGCGCGGCTTCTCGTGGTCGTGCCCCAGCAGGTGCAGCAGCCCGTGCGCGAGGTAGCGCGCCATCTCCGACTCCAGCGTGCGGCCGTACTCCTTCGCCTGCCGCTTCGCCGTGTCCAGGGAGATGACCACGTCGCCCAGCGGGCGCGGCCCCGGCGTGCCCTTGGGCAGCTCGCCCGCGGGGAAGCTCAGCACGTCCGTCGCCTTGTCCTTGTTGCGCCAGGTGCGGTTGAGGCGGCGGATGGCCCGGTCGTCCACCAGCGACAGCGACAGCTCGCAGCCGGACAGGCCGAGCTGCTTCAGGTAGTCGCGCGCCCAGCCCGACAGCAGGCGCGAGTACTCCTTCCCCTGGCCGTGCGCGACCTGCAGCGTCACGTGGTACTCCGCCTCGCGCGGCGCCGGCGCTTCCATGTGCGCCAGCTCCGGCCGGAAGGCCGGCGCGCACACGGACCAGTAGTCGCACGCACCCTGGCCGTCGTTGCGGTACACCACCCGCTTGCCGCGCGGCACCAGCCCCACCTCGCCCGCGGCGATGCGCTCGCGGCGCCCGTCCACCACCACCGTCAGCTCGCCGGTGTGGACGATGACCACCTCGTCGAACTCGGGACGCTGGGCGGGCTCGGACCAGCCCGGCGGGGCCAGCATCCTCGCCACGGACGCCGCCTCCGTGCCGGTGCTGGCCGCTCCCACGAACTCCTCGATGCGCTTGCCGTCGTCGCGGGGAATCAGCTTCCCCTTGCGGAGTCTCACGCGGTCACCCCTCGCGCCGCGCTCATGACATCCCCGCGGTGCGTGCCTTGTCCTTGCCGTCCGACACCTTCATCCCGCCCGCCACCACCAGCGGCGGCGCCTTGCCCCCGCCCACCGCGCCCGCCGGGTACGCCGGACGCGTGTGGTAGATGCCCTCCAGCGTGTGCAGGAAGGACTGCGCGATGAGGTTCAGGTCCTTCAGCGTCAGGTCGCACTCGTCCAGCTGGCCCTCGGAGAAGATGAGGTTGATGATCTTCTGCACCTGGGCCTGCAGCTTCGTCGACGTGGGGTCCGGCATGGAGCGCGTGGAGGCCTCCACCGCGTCGGCGATCATCACCAGCGCCGCCTCCCGGAACTGCGGCTTGGGGCCCGGGTAGCGGTAGATGCTCTCGTCGATGGGGGGCGCGCCTTCCTTGCCCTCCTGCTCCTTCAACGCCTTGTGGAAGAAGTAGCCCACCGTGCGCGTGCCGTGGTGCTGGGGAATGGCGTCCGCCACCAGCTTGGGCAGCCGATACTGGCGGGCCATCTCCAGCCCCTCCGTCACGTGGCGCTTGATGATGACGGCGCTCATCGCCGGAGCGAGCTGGTCATGCCGGTTCTCGCCCTTCTGGTTCTCCCCGAAGTAGAGCGGGTTCTTTCCCTTGCCGATGTCGTGGTAGTACGCGCACGAGCGCGCCAGGAGCGGGTTGGCGCCAATCGTCTCCGCCGCGTTCTCCACCAGCGAGCCGATGATGATGGAGTG
This sequence comes from Pyxidicoccus trucidator, assembly GCF_010894435.1. Lineage (NCBI taxonomy): Bacteria > Pseudomonadati > Myxococcota > Myxococcia > Myxococcales > Myxococcaceae > Pyxidicoccus > Pyxidicoccus trucidator. The sequence continues at coordinate 36,217 of NZ_JAAIXZ010000020.1, forward strand.
GTGGTACGTGCCAGGCGCCTGGACGATGAGCTCCTTGAGCGCCGGGTGGTTGAGGTTGGCCAGCTCCAGCAGCTTGATGTCCGAGGCGTAGCCGAAGCTCATCTCGATGAGCGGCGTCAGCGCCATCACCATCACCGGCACTGCCAGGGCGGAGCCCGCGAAGGCACACAGCGCGGTGATGAGCGTGTCGCCCGCCAGCCCCTTGCCTTCCACCAGGAAGAGGAACACCACGGCGATGAGGTTCGTCGCTCCGGTGATGATGCCCGCGCGGAAGATGCCCACGCGGTCCTTCGCCTTGACGATGCGGTCCGCCGCCACCAGCGAGCCCACCAGCGTGTAGATGCCGAACGCCAGCGAGTTGCTCAGCATCACCCCGGCGAGGCACGCGAACACCAGCGCGAAGAAGAGCGCCAGCTCCTGCGTGAGGATGAAGCGCACCAGCATGGCGCCGGCAGCCACCGGGAAGGCGTAATAGAAGGCTTCGATGGGCAGCGCCGTGTACCGGTCCTGCACCGCGTCCGCGATGGACACCCAGACCTGCAGCAGGCCCAGCAGGCCCACCAGCAACATCCCCAGCAGCACCCCGTCCTTGCGGGTGGGCCGGAAGCGCCGGAAGGCCGCGCGGCAGAAGATGTACGAGGCCACCACCAGCAGCGCCACCAGCCCCGTGCCGCCCACCTGGAGCTGCAACAGGTCCAGCCGGTCCGTCTCCGCGCGCATGCCGCGCAGCAGGACCAGGTGCGTCTCGTTGACGAGCTCGCCGTCACCGATGACGCGCTGGCCCTTCTTGACGGAGATGACGGCGTCCTTCACCGCCTGCGCCGCCTGGGTACGCCGCGCGTCCGTCTCCGCGATGTTGATGGTGAGGTTGGCGCGGACCAGCCGCTTGGCCAGCCGCAGCACCGCGCGGCGCTGCACGCCCGGCGCGTCCGGCAGCAGGTTGCCCGGAATAGAGGCGAAGCGGTCCAGCTCCTGGTGCGCCTCGCGCACGTCCACCACCTGGGGCGCGGAGCCGGGCAACGTCTCCTCGCCCTTGTTCACCACGTCCCGGACGGTGAGCCCCTGGGGGGCCTCGCGCGCCAGCTCCTCGCGCGCGCCCGCCACGTGCACCGGCCCGCGCTCCGTGCGGTAGGCCCGCTCCAGCAGCAGCAGCGTCGCGGCCTCGGCCTCTTGCGAGAAGCGGGTGGCGTACAGCGCCTGGAAGTCCTCCGCCTCCAGCCCCGACTCGCGCTGACCGAAGAGCATCTCCTGCAGCTCCGCCTGCATCGCCTCGCGGGCGCGGCGCTCCCGCTCCAGCTCCTCCGGGGACTGCGCCGTCGGACGGCGGCGGCGGCCCTCCTCGGGCTCCGAGTCGGACTGGGCCTCGGCCAGCTCCTCCAGGCGTTGACGCATGGTGGCGAAGGCGGAGCTCACCGTGGTGCGCAGGTTGCCCACCACGGCGGGGTTCAAGTCGTACACGGGGCGGACGGCGGCGCGGGCGTCCTGGCGCCGCTGCTGCGTCATGGAGCGGTGGACGACCTCGTAGTCGCGCGCGGCCTTGAAGCCGGCCGGCGAGCTGGCCCGGAACGGCTTGCCGACGTGGTCCTCGCCCAGCGCCGGAATCTGCTGGCTGTAGAGGCCGGGGGAGATGACGAAGCCAGCCCCCACCGCCACGGAGAGCAACAGGAAGACCTGGACCGCCCGCCGGCCCCAGACGCCATTGCCCAATCCGAGGCGGGCGGCGAGGGCATCCAGCGGGCTGGGCCCAGGGGGCTGCGATTCCGGTTCGGCCATGGGGGTCCTCACCCTAGATAAGGCGTCGAGGATCCATCAAGGACGCAGCGCCAGGGATTATTCACGAGGGTGGGATAGCGTACGCCCGCCCGCCAGGGTATGCGCGGGTGGGCGTACGTGGGTGTCAGCGCCGTCACTCGCTACCGACGGGCGCGGACACGGCTGACGACTGCAGGGCGGCCGTCTCGCGGGCCACCTGGGCCTCGAGCTTGGCCAGCTCCGCCCTGTCGTAGGCGCGGATGACCTCCTGGACGAGCGGGTGGCGGACCACGTCCACGTCGGAGAACTCCGCGAAGTGGATGCCCTCGACCTTCTTCAGCACCGAGCGCGCGTGGTTGAGGCCGGACATCTTCCCCGTGGGCAGGTCCACCTGCGTCACGTCACCGGTGATGACCGCCTTGCTGTTGTAGCCCAGGCGCGTCAGGAACATCTTCATCTGTTCCACGGTGGTGTTCTGCGCCTCGTCGAGGATGACGAAGGCGTCGTTGAGCGTGCGGCCGCGCATGAAGGCCAGCGGGGCCACTTCCACGACGCCCTGCTCCACCAGTTGCGCGGCGCGCTCTGCCGCCATCATGTCGTTGAGCGCGTCGTACAGCGGGCGCAGGTAGGGGTTCACCTTCTCCTGCAAGTCGCCGGGGAGGAAGCCCAGCTTCTCGCCGGCCTCCACCGCGGGACGCGCGAGGACGATGCGCTTGACCTTGCGCTCCTGCAGGAAGGCCACCGCCATGGCCATGGCCAGGTACGTCTTGCCCGTACCGGCGGGGCCGATGCCGAAGACGATGTCGTGGGCGCGGATGGCGTCCACGTAGCGCTTCTGGTTGATGCTCTTGGGGGAGATCTGCCGGTTGCCGGAGCTCTTCAGCACGGGCCCGAGCATGACCTCCTGGAGCGACTCCGCGCCGCCGCGGCCGAGCACCTTGATGCCCTGCTCCACGTCCTCGCGGTAGACGGGACGGCCCGCGCGGATCATCTCCTCCAGGTTCTCCAGGAGGCGCACGGAGAAGGCGACGGCGTCGGAAGGCCCGGACAGGTGGAACTCGGTCCCCCGCTGGCCGACCCGGACCCCGAGGCGGCGCTCCATCAGCTTGAGGTTCTCGTTCTGATTGCCGCAGAGGGCCAGGGCGGTCGCGTTGTCACGAACGTCCACCTTGGCTGAGGCGGAGGTGGTGAGGACTTCGGGCGATTCCAACGTGGCGGGATTTCGCAATGCGGGTCGTTCCTCGGTCAGTTCGGCACTACGGCTGACCACAACGTAACGCCGGCCACCGGGTCGTGAAAGACGACTTTCGGCCTGGGCTAGCGCAAGGGTGGCAGGAGGACGTACTGCCGGGCGGCAATTCGTCGGTAATGGTACGGCTCCCGCCAGGGGTACCTGAGCTCTTCCGGCTCCAACAGTCCAGCCTGCACCAAAGAATCCAGACGCTCCGGCAGCTCTCCCCGTTCCAGCCGGAACACCTCCAGGGCAGCTTCGATGCGGACGCGCTGGGCCTGGGAAACATGACGCTGGGCCGCGGGATCCGCAAAAGGCGTGGCGGAAGGGCCCTCGGAACTCGCATACGCGCTCCGGGACACCACCAGGGCCAGCACACCCAGCACCACCATGGTGGCCACCACGCGCCCCACCGTGCCAGCCATCCGGGCGAGCAGGCGCTCGTCTCCTGGCGCGGGCGCCCGCACGCCCTCCGGGTGCACCGCGCGGACGTACTCCCCCTTCACCAGGTTGAAGAGGGCCTTGCAGGTCTCGAACTCACCCAGACAGCAGACGTCCACCAGCTTGCGGAGGTCCCTGCCGGGGGCGATCTCCTCATAGACGCGCCGCTCGGAGGGGCCGATGGCGCCCAGCTCCCCGCCCTCCTCGTCCGGGCGGGGCTGGGGCAGCGCCTTGAGACGCTCGAAGGCGAGGTCGTCGCGGTGGATCTTCTTCCGGATGACGGGCCACTCGTCCACCATCCGGAAGCCCTCCATGAGCACCGTCTCGGCGCGCAGGGGGCGGATGGCTTCGGCGTCGGGCTCGACGGGCTCCTGGATGAACTCGTAGGTGCCCGACTTCCACGTGAAGAGGCGGTAGAGCGTCTCCGTCGCCTGGAGCTGCATCATCGACTGGAAGCGCTCGGTGGTGAGGGCCTGGCTGGAGACGAGCACGTCCCCCAGCCGCTTGAGGGTGCGCCGCTGCGTCTCCAGCGCCGCCTCGAGCTGCGTCTCGGTGATGAGCTCCGAGCGCACCAGCATGTTGCCGATGAGGTCCTTGCGCTTCCGGGTGAGGCTCTCGGCCTTGATGATGTGGCCGTCCTTGAACCCGACGCGGACCTCCTGGTCCTTGTCGCGGAAGTGGAGCGTGCCCGTCTTCTGCTGCTGCCCGATGAGCTGCAGGATGTCGCCGATGCCGAAGTCCTTCAGTGTTCCCTGGAGGGACATGGTCTTTCACTCCTCCCGGCGCAGCCGGCGCAGGCCGCGCAGCGACAGCAGGTGGACACAGAGGAGGAGCAGCACCGCCGGTACCAGCTTCAGGTACAGCGGCGCCGCTCCGTAGGGGGCGCGCACCAGGCCCTGGTGGAGCAGCACCGCGGCCAGCGCGAAGAGGAAGAAGAAGGCGTAGAGGGCGCCGCGCACCGGTACCCCGGAAGCGACATGGCCCGCGCCGGACAGCACGGCCCCCAGCGCGTAGGACAGCCGGCCGGCCCATGCCTGGTGGCGATCCACCTGCCCCTGCTTGCGGGTGCGGAGCTGCTGCGGCACCAGCCCCTTGCGCGCGAAGACATTCACGCACTGGCCACACTGCTTGCTGCCCACGCCCAGCTCCGGGTCGCACCGCACACACACCGCGCGGCCGCAGCGCTCGCACACCTTCGCGGCCTTGAGCTTCCCTCCCGCCAGGCCCCACAGGGCCAGCAGCACCGCCAGCGCCGCGGGCCCCGCCCAGGCCACCGGCCCCGGAACCACACCCGGCAGGAGCCAGCGCCCCAGCTGCGCCTCCACCCGGCGCCCCGCCTCCGCGCCGTCCGCGAGCGGCAGCCACTCCGACTCCGGCATCGTCGGGGCCAGCACCAGGAGGTTCAGCAGGAGGCGCTCGTCGGGAGGCGCCTCGCGGCCCAGCAGCGTGCCATCCAGCGCCTGCGCGGAGGCGATGGCCGTGGCGGCGCGGTCCAGCTCGCGCCCCACCTCCAGGTCCGGCAGCGTCTTCGCCCGGCGGCGGTGCACCTGCGCCAGGTTGTAGTGCGGGGCCGCCAGCGCCGGGTTCGCCTGCGAGGCCTGCACATAGAGCTGCGCCGCGCCGTCCACGTCGCCCAGGCCGACCAGCGTGTTGCCGAAGCGGATCAACAGCCGCGCGTCCCCGCTGCGCACCGCGGAGGCCGCCTTGAAGTGCGTCTTCGCCTCTTCCAGCAGCCCCCGGCGCGACTCGTAGTGCGCCAGCGCGTTCAGCTCCGCGAAGGTGGCCGCGCGGGACTCCAGCCGCGAGAGCACCCGCGCCCGGGAGTCCTCCGCGGACAGGCCGCCGCGCTCCAGGAGGTAGACGTCCTCGGCGGGCGTGCCGGCGAAGGCCGTCACCCGCGCGAGCTGCCCGGCCGCCAGCGGCACCAGGCCCACTCCCGCCACGAGCACCGCCGCCACCATGCGCTCCGCGCGGGTGAGGTACAGGGCCACGCCGCCCAGCATCACCAGCAGCACCGCCACCCCGCCCAGGCCGAACGCCACGGGCAGGCTCAGCAGCACCAGCCCCAGCAGCGCGGACTGCCACCGCCCCACCGCGCGCGGCAGCAGGTGGTGGAAGTCGTGCAGCGCATAACGCACGCGGCGAAGGAACAGCAGCCCCACCAGCGTCGCCGCCGTGGCCACCCAGGCCAGCAGCGCCAGCGCGCCCAGGTCCGCCAGCACCGGCCGGCGGTAGCGCGCGTCCAGCACCAGCGTCGTGAAGGCGGCGCGCACCTGGCCCAGGATGCGGGACACGTTGCCCGGCTCCGCCAGCGCGTACACCTCCGCGAGCGCGAAGTGCGCATAGGGCAGCCCCGGGGACAGCTCCACCGCCAGCTCCGCCAGCCGCACCGCGCCGAACAGGTCCCCCGCGCGGCGCCTCACGGCGGACTCGCGCAGGAAGCCCACGCTGAGCGGCTCCAGGTCGGTGGCCACCAATTCCGAGCGCAGCTTCACCAGCTCCACCTGCGCGGCCTCCGCGGACGCCGCGTCGTTCGTCGCCCGGGCCTGCCGCCAGCGCTCCCAGATGGCCAGCACCTCCGCGTCCGACACCTTCGGGACCAGCACCGGGGCCACGGCCGGACGGGGGGTATGGACGACGGGCACCTCGGGGGGCGGCGTGGCGCCGGGCGCGGCCGGAGTGCGCGCGCTGGCGGGCACGGCCTCCGTGCCGGCGGGCGCCTTCGTCGCCTTCGCGCCCTTCCCGGTCTTCCTCGGACGCGCGTCCTCCTCCTCGGCTTCGGGAGGAGGCACCTCGTCGGGGATGTCCTCGATGGGCTGATCCCCTGGGTCGTAGGACGACTCATCGCGCAGGTCGGGCTCGATGGCGCCCGGATCCACCTCCTGGAGGCGGGACGGGGCTTCAATCTGCGCGTACGCCGCCCCGGGAGCCAGAAGCGCGAGGCCACAGAGGAGGAGGGCGAGGAGCGGGGGGCGGATCATCCAGGGGGCGGATGATAGGCGACATGGGGCGAACCACGAAAGCGAACGCCACCTCCCCTGCCCTCCTGCCCGCCTTTGCCCGTTCGACAGGGGACCTCGCGTGTTACAGGGGCGCGAATGGTGGACACGACGAGGACCCCCGGGGCGGAGCTGCAGCGACTGGTGGACATCATGCAGCGCCTGCGCGCCCAGGACGGCTGCCCGTGGGACCGCGAGCAGGACCTGCGCTCGCTGCGCCCCTACCTCCTGGAGGAGGCCTTCGAGGTCCTGGAGGAGATGGACCGCGTGGGCTACGGCGGCTCCTGGCGCACCTTCTGCGAAGAGCTGGGGGACCTGCTCTTCCAGATTGTCTTCCACGCGCAGCTGGGCGCGGAGCTGGGGGAGTTCACCATGGCCGACGTGGCCGGGGCCATCAGCGACAAGCTGATCAGCCGACACCCCCACGTCTTCGGCGGGCTGGGGGGCGTGGACGGCGCCGAGCAGGTGCTGGCCAACTGGGCGAAGCTCAAGGCCGAGGAGCGGAAGAAGAAGACGGGCAGCGAGGGCTCCGTGCTGGACGGGGTGCCCGTCGCCGCGCCCGCGCTGATGCGCGCCGAGCGCCTCACCGAGAAGGCCAGCCGCATCGGCTTCGACTGGCCGGACCTGGCCAGCGTGCGCGGCAAGCTGGCCGAGGAGTTGGACGAGTTGGACGAGGCCATCGCCTCCGGAGACCGGGACGCGATTGAGCACGAGTTGGGCGACGTCCTCTTCTCCCTGGCCAACCTGGCGCGCTTCATCAAGGCCCCCGCCGAGGACGCGCTGCGGATGGCCATCCGCCGCTTCACCACCCGGTTCCAGCACATCGAGTCCCAGCTGCGCGCCGAGGGCGTTCCCTTCGGCGAGGCGAAGCTGGAGCACATGGAGCGGCACTGGCAGGTCGCCAAGCAGCAGGAGAAGTCCCTGCCGCCGCCCGCCTGGCTGCCCCGCGCCGCCGTGTCCACCCTGCGCTTCCAGGTGGCGGACCTGCCCGCCCAGCGAGCCTTCTGGGACGCCCTGGCGCCCAGGCTCGGGTGGAGCACCGGCAAGCCCCACCCGGACTCAGCGTCCTATGGAAATGGGGCCCTGCGTGTGGTCTTCGAGGCCGGGAAGCCCGGAGTGGCCCCTCCGGCCGGGGGCGCGCTGATCCTGACCCTGGAGGCTCCGTCCCTCCGCGCCGTGGAGCGACTGGGGGCCGCGCTGGAGGAGGCGCGCCCCGGCACCGGGGCCGAGCTCCGGGAAGGGCGGCTCACCTTCAGGGACCCCGCCGGGCTGGTGTGGGAATACGCGACCTCCACTGGATGATTCTCCCCCTCGGATGCCCTAAGGTGCGCACCCCGAGTCCGGAAATCCCGGTCGGACGCGCACACCTGCCTTGACGCCCGTGAGGCGTCGCAGTAAGGACGGCGCCTCTTTTAGCCTGCCATTCAGCTGGAGAATTCCTTGGCCAACACCAAGTCCGCAGAGAAGCGTCACCGTCAGTCCCTCAAGCGCCGCGCGCGCAACGTCACCGTCCGCGGTGAGGTGAAGACCGCCGTGAAGGGCGCCCGCGAGGCCCTCGCCACCAAGGGTGGGAACCCGACGGACGCGCTCAAGGCGGCCTCCAAGGCGCTCAACAAGGCCGCCTCCAAGGGCGTCCTGCACAAGCGCACCGCCTCCCGCCGCATCTCGCGTCTGGCCAAGGCCGCCGCGAAGACCGCCCAGGCTCGCGCCTGAGCAGCACCCGGGGCCGCCTCGTGCGGCCCCTTGTCTAGCTGAGCAGGCTACCGGGAGGAGGCTTCGGCCTCCTCACCAGGTGCTGGCCAGCCGGTCGTACCCGTCGCGCATGAGCACCTCCGCCAGGCGGTCCAGCGCGGCCTGACGGTTGGCCTCGGCCTCCAGGATGTCGCCCGTTCCCAGCAGGTAGTCCTCCGTCCCGGCGATCACCGTCTCCTTGAGGACCTGACCGTCCTTCACCAGCCGAAGCCGGGCCTGGGCGACGACGCGGAAGTAGTTGCCGGCGATGGTGGGCGAGTTCCACACCGAGAGCACCGTGCCCTCCAGGCGCGCGTCGCACGCCGCCCCGGTCGACAGCCGGCCCACACGGGTCAGCTCCTGACGCAGGAAGCGCGTGAAGAGCGTCTCCAGCGTGGGCTCGGCCGTCTCGTTGGTGAAGATGGGCGCGCAGACGGCCGTCACGCCCTCCGGAAGGCCCGTGTCCTTCCCGACGAAGCGGTAGCCACACCCCGCGCTGGAGGCCATGCAGGCCCCCCACGCCCCCACCACCACAGCCGACCGGAAGCGCCGGAGTCCGGGCGCGAAGGGACGCGACATGCGCGGCACCCTACCCGGCCGGGCCTGCCCGTCAAGCGCGAGGGCCGTCGTGGGTTCCGGGAGGCGGGAGCGGCGGAGGCGGCTCCGACGGCGAGCCCGCCACCCGCACGGGAACGCCCCGCGCGCGCACCACCCCGGCCAGCGTGTCCCAGGCTGACAGCAGCCGGGCGTCGCGCTCGGAGCCCCGGCGCGCCAGCCCCAGCGGCCAGCGCACCCGGCCCGGCGCGGACGTCTCCAGGACGAGCACATGGGAGCGGCACACCACCGCCAGCAGCACGCCCAGCGCCGCCACCCCGAAGGCCACCACCTTCAGCGCGGGGGCGTGGGCCACGAAGCCCAGGAGCGCGAAGCCCGCCAGCAGCAGCGCCTCGCGGAAGAAGTGCGTCTCCAGTTCCAGCCCGCGCAGGCTGCCCAATTCCACCACCTGGGGCTCTCCCGTCGGGCCGGCCCGGTAGGAGAGGCGCTCGCCCTCACCGGAGAGGGAGCGCCCACCGCCCAGGTCCGCGGCGAGGAAGGGCGTCCCCGCGCGCGGCGTCGTGGGCCGCGGCGCCTCCGGCAGCGGGGCCCCGCAGGCAATGCAGTGGGGGCTGCCCGCCGGCTGGGGCCGCCCACACGCACCGCACATGACGAGGACCTCGACCGGCACCGGAGCCCCGCTCAGCCGACGACGAAGTTCACCAGCCGCTTGGGGACGAAGACGAACTTGCGCAGCGTCTTGCCCGCCATGGCGGCCTGCACCTTCTCGTCCGCCTCCGCCGCCGCGCGCACGTCCGCCTCGCCCGCGTCCGCCGCCACGCGAATCTCCGCGCGCAGCTTGCCGTTCACCTGCACGGCGTAGGGGATGACGTCGTCCACCACCAGGGCCGGGTCGAAGTCCGGCCACGGCTGAGCGACGGTGAGCGCCTTGCCGCCGTAGGCCTCCGCCACCTCGTCCGCGATGTGCGGGGCGAAGGGCGTGAGCACCACCGCGAGCAGCCGCACGGCCTCGGCCATGGCCGCCTTCTCCGCGGGCGTCTCCGGCGTGCCGACGGCGTAGAGCGCGTTGACGCACTCCATGATGCCGGCGATGGCGGTGTTGAAGGACAGGCGCTCAATCGCCTCCCCCACCCGCTTCAGGCACTTGTGCGCGGCACGGCGCGTCTCCAGCGCCTTGCCCTCGTACGGGCCGTCGTGCGTGGCCCCGGCCACCGACGCGTGGTGCGTGGAGGACAGCGTCCAGACGCGCTTGAGGAAGCGGAACACGCCCTCCACCTGGTCGTCGGACCAGTCGAAGTCGCGCTCCGGCGGGCCGGCGAAGAGCACGTACGCGCGCGCCGTGTCCGCGCCGTACTTCTGGACGATGGAGGCGGGCGCCACCGAGTTGCCCCAGCGCTTGGACATCTTCCGGCCGTCGGGGCCGTTGACGATGCCCTGCGTAATCAGGCGCTTCACCGGCTCGTCCACCGGGCTGAGGCCCAGCAGCTTCATCACCCGGGTCCAGAACCGGAAGTAGAGCAGGTGCATCACCGCGTGCTCGGGGCCGCCCACGTAGATGTCCACGGGGAGGAAGCGCTGGGCCTCCTTCGGATCGAACGGCGCGGCGTCGTAGTGCGGCGACAGGTAGCGCGCGAAGTACCAGCAGGAGTCGACGAAGGTGTCCATCGTCTCCGTCTCGCGCCGCGCGGGCCCGCCGCACTTCGGGCACGTGGTGTTCACCCACGAGGCCACCTTGGCCAGCGGCGGCTCGCCCTTGCCGGTGAGCACCTCCTGGGTGTCGATTTCGGGCAGGCGCACGGGCAGCTGCTCCACCGGCACGGGGGTGCCGTGGCGCTGCGGGTCGCACTTCGCGCAGTAGACGATGGGGATGGGCGTGCCCCAGTAGCGCTGGCGGCTGAAGCCCCAGTCCTTCTGGCGGTACGTCACCGTGGCGCGGCCCTGGCCGTCCTTCTCCAGCTTCGCGGCCATGGCCTGCCGCGCCGCCTCGGACGTCTGCCCCGTGTACTCACCCGAGTCCACCAGCACGCCGTACTCGGTAGACGCCGCCTCCAGCTGCTCGCCCGGGGGGAGCTTGTCGCCGGTGGCCGGCTGGATGACGACCTTCACCGGCAGGCTGTACTTGCGCGCGAAGGCGAAGTCGCGCTCATCGTGCGCGGGCACGCTCATGACGGCGCCCGTGCCGTAGTCGCTCACCACGAAGTTGGCGATCCAGATGGGCACCGGCTGGCCGGTGAAGGGATTCAGCGCGTGGGCACCGGTGAAGATGCCCTCCTTCTCCGCGTCCTCGCCCAGGCGCTCCGTCTTGGACTGGGCGGCCATGCGCCTGGCGAAGGCCTCCACGTCCGCGCGGCGCTCGGGGGACGTCACCTGGGCCACCAGCTTGTGGTCCGGCGCGAGCACCACGTAGGTGCAGCCGAAGATGGTGTCGATGCGGGTGGTGAAGACGCGGATGGTGGCGTCATGCCCCTGCACGCGGAAGTCGGCCTCGGCGCCGTCCGAGCGGCCAATCCAGTTCCGCTGCATGGAGGTGATGCGGTCCGGCCACTCCTTCAGCGTGTCGAGCGAGTCCAGCAGGTCCTGCGAGTACCGGGTGATGCGGAACGCCCACTCGGGCATCTCCTTGTCCACCACGGGCGAGTCGCAGCGCTCGCAGACGCCGTCCTTCACCTGCTCGTTGGCGATGACGGTGAGGCAGCCGGTGCACCAGTTCACCCGGCTGAAGCGGCGATAGACGAGCCCACGCTCCAGCATCTGGATGAAGAACCACTGGTTCCAGCGGTAGTACTCGGGCTGGCTGGTGTTGACCTCGCGGTCCCAGTCGTAGCTGTAGCCGAGGCTCTTCATCTCCTTCTTGAAGGAGGCGATGTTCTCCTCGGTGCGCACCGCCGGGTGCACGCCGTCCTTGATGGCGGCGTTCTCCGCGGGCAGGCCGAACGCGTCCCAGCCCATGGGGTGCAGCACGTCATGCCCGCGCATCAGGAAGTAGCGCGCGTACACGTCCCCGATGAGGTAGTTGCGCACGTGCCCCATGTGCATCTTCCCGCTGGGGTACGGCAGCATCTCGAGGATGTACTTCTTGGGTGCTCCCGGGCGCTTGCCTGCCCGGAAGATGCCCGCCTCGTCCCAGCGGGTCTGCCACTTGCCTTCAATCGCCTGCGGCTCGTAACGCTCGTTCATCGCCATGTCCGATGGGTCTCTTATGGGAGGGCCGGGCCCTGGGGCAACACCAGACAGTGCGAGGACCCTTTTCAGGGGCGGACTGGCCCGGGAAACGCCGGCTGACCGGGGAAAACCCCTGGTGGCGGGCACTTGTGTCGTGTCCCGCCCCCAGGTGAGCCCGCCCCGTCACCCGGCGGGCGACGGGGCGTGGGCATACGGGCTCCGGGCCGCCCTTCCCTGCCCGAAGCCTGGAAGCTCCCCCGCCTGCGGCGTCAGTTGACGGTGAACTCGCGCGAGTAGCCCGTGTACGGGCGGATGAGCCCGTCCCAGCCGGACTTCCAGTCGCCGTCGTGGCGGATGCGGTAGGTGCCCGGCGTGGCGTCCGCCGGAATCTTCCACTCCACCGTCACGTGCGAGCACGCAAAGGTGGGCACGCAGTTGTTGCGCTGCCAGCGGTACTTCGTCTCCCAGTCCCAGTCGTTGGCCACCGTCACCCAGGACGTGCCCGACTTGCGCTGCACCTGGAGGAAGCTGCCCTGCCGCCGCAGGTTGTTCTTCGGGTGGCCGCCCCAGAACTTCACGCTCGCCGTCGCGCCCCGCGTGTACGAGGCGAGCGCGTTGGTGACGACGCCGCCGAAGCTCACCGCGAGCAGCTTGTCGTCGAACACCACCCCCGTCTGCACCGTCGTCTGCTCGTTGCGCAAGTCGCGCGGCGTGGGGCCCGCGGGCACGGAGACTCCGTCACGCAGCGCCGCCGCCAGCTTCTCCGCCTGCTGCTGCACCGCCGCGAGCTGCCACGGGCCGAAGTGCGTGGAGGCCGCCTCGTAGTCCTGCTTCGCGTACTCCTCGCGCGTGACGAGGTAGCCCGCGTACGCGTTGGACAGGCCGGCAATCACGACGTGATTCACGCCCAGCGACGCGAGCTGGGTCTGCACCGTCTTGCGCAGCCGGCGGCCCGCCATGGTGGTCATCTCGAAGGGCACCGCCACCAGCGCCAGGTTGCCAATCGTCACCACCTGCAGCGGCAGCACCTCGGGCGTCCACGGGTAGGGCTGCATGGTGCCCATCTCCAGGACCACCGGCTTCTCCCCCTGGCACGGCGTGGTGGTGATGGCGCAGGAGATGGCACCCCAGAGGTCATGGATGTCCTCGCACGAGGCGCCCTCGCTGCCGAAGCCCGGGCCGTCCTCGGCGCCGGCCAGCATGGAGATGCCGATGGCGGCCTCGCAGGTGGTGCGCGACACGCCATCCGTGTACGCGGGCGCCACCTGCACGCCGTCCATGCTCACGTAGGCGTGCCGGTAGTCCACCGCGCCGGTGAGCGGCTGCGCCGCGCCGTCATACAGCGCGCGGGCCAGGTCGTACTGCTTGCGCCCGGACAGCTCCGTGCTCTCGAAGTCGTTGGCGCCGCCGCCGTTCTCCCCACCGAAGATGTTGGGCGTCACGTCGCCCTCGTTGCTCTGCGCGAAGGCGGCCACGAAGGTCTTCGCGGCGGTGTAGTTCGTGCCCTTGACCTTCTCGAACAGGTAGGACGCGTAGCCCTTGTTGTCGCCGCTGATGAGCAGGTTGTCGTTGCCCATGGACGTGGCGTGGACGGCGAACCAGTTGATGAGGCCCACCTCCTGCCCGGTGCTGCTCTGCAGGCGCAGCAGCGTCATCTGCTTGTCGGTGTCGTAGCCGAACTGAGCGCGCTCCGTCGCGGGGTTGCGCAGGTAGGCCTCCGGCGAGCGGTTGATGCTGGTGTTGAGCAGGTCGCCCGAGGCCAGCCGCACGCTGCCGGCCGTGAGGTTGCCGTGGGCGCGGACGATGGACTGGTAGATGCCGTCGACGATGGCGTCGAAGTTCTGCTTGTCGAAGCCGAGGATGGTCAGGTTGTAGAGCGCGTAGTGCGAGAAGCCGCCGGGCCCGCTGTGCGTGTGCGTGGCGCTCAGCACCACGTTCTCGTCCGAGTACGTGCTGCCATACGTGGCCCGCAGTCGCTCCAGCACCTGCTGCTTGACGCCCTGGGCGATGAAGCCCGCGTCGGCGCTGACGAAGGCCACGCGCCGGCCGTTGCAGGGCGAGGCGATGACGAACGCACGCGAGCGCAGGCGCTGGTGGATGCCCGCCGTCTTCTGCTCCAGCATCGCGTAGCCCATCATCCCCAGCTCCGCCGCGGGGCCGGTGATGTCGTAGATGCCCGCCCCCACCTGGAAGGCGGTGTTGCCCGCGCACGGGCCGGTGAGCGCGGGTTGCTCCACCGACGCCACGGAGGCCGCGGGCACGTCCACGGGCGGCGCCGGGACTTCAGCACCGCACGCGCCCAGCACCAGCGTGAGACTCCAGAGACACCACGGACGGGCGAGACAGGCTTGCATGGGCAACGCTCCTCTTCGGGAAGGCCCGGATTCTCGCCGGAACCGAGGGGAGTGTTGCCAGCCATGCGAGAAAGAGGGACCGCCGGACGACATCCGGGGCACCGCCCGCCGCGCGAGCAGTGCCCCGGCGCCTCCAGGACATGGGCCTATGGGCAGCCCGGTCCCGAGACTGTGACTTCCACGTTCTGGAGCCGGCCCTGGCCCTGGGCGTTGTAGGCGGCGGCCGTCAGCGTCCTCCGCCCACACTTCGCGCCGGGGATGGAGACGCCGAACAGCTTCTCCGCGATGCGCATGTGCGAGGGCTTCAGCACCGGGTTGTCTCGTGCGCCCTGGGGCCGGCCGTACGTGGCCAGGGTGAGGGCGACGACGCGCGAGTCGTTGGCGGCCAGGTGGTAGTAGGGCGTGAGCTGCAAGTCCCTCAGGTTGTCGAGGTTCGTCCACGTGCCGTTCCGGGTGTCGGACTGCACCACCAGGACGAGCTGCTTGTCCGCCGGCACGCGCTGCTTCGCCTCACTGACGCGCGAGACGAGGTACCCGAGGTTGCCCTGGCTGATGGGGTGGCCCGGGCCGTCGAGGAAGGCCTCGATGGACACGAAGTCCAGGCCGGTGGCGAAGATGGCGTCGAGCGTGCGCACCTGGTCGATGCTGTAGACATTGCCCATGGGCCGCGCGGAGAGCCCCCGCGCGCCGAGCCTCGCCCGCAGGTCCAGGATTCGCCCTTCCGTCTCCGCGCGGCTCCAGTCGGGCCCCGAGGCCAGCTCGATGCGCGCGACGCGGTGCCAGTACGGCGCGACGAGGTCCAGCACGGCATCCAGCGGCGTCACGCGTCCCGGCGTCTGCTCTTGCAGGTTGAGGTTGAGCTGGAGGTTCCACCCCTCGGCGGCGGCGGACGCCACGGCCGCCTGCATCCGCGGCAGCCACACGGAGTCCGGCGCGGTGCTGTCCGGCTCGTACCCCCGCCGCGCCCACGCGTAGTAGAGGTTCGTGTAGCCGGACACCTCAGCCCTGAAGTTTCCGTAGCGGCCGTCCACGAAGGTGTAGCCGAGCTGCATGGCGTGGTTCGGCGCCGGCAACGGATTGACGGCGGGGTTCCACGGGAAGCTGTAGGCCCCTCCGCTCTTCGTCGTCAGGTAGACGCCATCCACGTAGAACTCGACGAAGCTCGTGTCGGGGCTGACCTGCACCTGCACGTCCACCGGCCCCGTCACCGTGCTCTCGTCCGCGGGAGCGACAATCCGCACCGCGGGCGGCGCGGGAGGACCCGGCACCGTGAAGTAGAGGTCCGGTGAGTAGGGCCCCGGGCCGCAGGAGCTCTCGGCCTTGACCTTCCAGCGGAGCTGCATGCCGCCGGGCAAGTCACTCGTGGGGGTGAAGGACGTCTGCGTCAGGTCGGTCCGCCGGAGGACGATGTTCTCCGCGGGGTCCAGCACGTAGAGCGTGTACGACGTGGCCCCGCGCACCGCCGTCCACGAGAAAGTGGGCCGGGCCGTGCCGACGGGGCCGTGAGGCCAGTGGCCACTCGGCCTGGAGTACGGCGGACAGGGCGGCGTCGTGAAGATGATGAAGTCCAGGGACGGCGAGTAGGGTCCGGGTCCACAGGAACTCTCGCCCTTCACCTTCCAGCGGAGCGGCACAGCGAGGGGCAGGTCGCTCGTCGGCGTGAAGGTGTTCTGGGGGATGCCCGTCTGCCGGAGGACGATGTTCTCCGCGGAGTCGAGCACATAGAGCGTGTACGACGTGGCCCCGGGCACCACGCTCCAGGCGAACTGCGGCCGGGCCGTCTCCACCTCACCGGAAGGCGCCCAGGAGAAGGGCGACGGCGCGGCGGTGGGCGGACACTGAGCAAGCGGCAGCGCCAGCACGCTCGTCCACGGCAGCGTGGCGGCCTGGGACGGCCAGGCCACGACGAGTGACAGCAGCAACCATCCGAGGTGGAATGACACGGGGCGGCGGCGCGCATCGTCAAGGCGCGCGGGCCGGGCGGGGGGCAATGGCATCGAGGTTCTCCCTGGGGCAGGACATGCGCCCTGCCCACATCAGGGAGCCCTGGAGCGATTTGTAGCGCGCCGACGGAACGAGGCACCGGGCGTGCCAGACCAACCCCCCGGGTCGGTTGAGACGCGGACCTGATACATCCGGGTTGTTTCGTGCCCGGACAGAGAATTCCTGTCTATCTGCAAGAGCAGGCAGGTTCGCAAAACCAGATATGTCGTTGACTCGGAAGCGTTCACCCAGGGACGATTCAAGTCCACGGCATCCTTCAGGGGGGGCCGTTCAATCGTACAGGTGTGAGGACCGAATGACGCTGAGAAGGGCGTTGATCCCGGGGTGCGTAATCGCACTCTTCTCGTTGGAAACCCTGGCGCAGGACGCGAACAGCGCGGCGCCAGCTCCCGAATCCCAAGCGCCCGCGGCGCAGGCACCCGCGACTCCGGCTCCCCAGCCCGCGGCAGCCAGTCCGGCCGCTCCAGCTCCCGTGGCCCAGCCGGCCCCGGTGGTCGTCGTAGCGGGACGCACCGTGACGGGTCGGGTGGCTGACCGGCTCACCAACGAAGGACTGCCCCTGGTGCGCGTCATCATCAAGGGCACGACCCAGGGCGTAGAGACGGAGCTGGACGGCACCTTCTCGCTGACCAACGTGCCGGCGGGCCCGGTGACGCTGCTCTTCTCCAGCCAGGACTACGGCGAGCGCGAGGTGCGCATCGGCGCCGAGCAGCGTCAGCTCAACGTCCAGCTGGACAACATCTTCTCGGAGGAGATGGTCGTCGTCGGTCGCGCCAGCGAGGTGGCGCGTAAGAACCTGGCCAACTCGGTGGCCTCCGTGAATGCCGAGGAGCTCAACCGCTCCCCCGCGCAGACGGTGGACCAGGCGCTGCAGGGCAAGGTCGCGGGCGCCAACATCCAGAGCAACTCCGGCGCCCCGGGCGGCGGCATCCAGATGCGCATGCGTGGCGTGTCCACCATCAACGCGTCCACGGCGCCGCTGTACGTCATCGACGGCGTGCTCGTCAGCGACGTGGCGATTGCGTCCGGTATCTACACCGTGACGGACTCCGTGGGCGGCTCCAACCCGAACCCCACGCAGGACAACCAGGTCAACCGCATCGCGGACATCAACCCCAACGACATCGAGAGCATCGAGGTCCTCAAGGGCGCGTCCGCCGCCGCCATCTACGGCTCCAAGGCCGCCAACGGCGTGGTCATCATCAACACCAAGCGCGGCAAGGAGGGTGAGCCGAAGGTCGACGTCACCCAGCGCCTGGGCTTCTACTCGCTGGCCAACAAGATTGGCACCCGCCGCTTCGAGAACGTCCAGGAGGTCATCGACACCTACGGTGAGGACGCGGCCGCGTACTACCAGCCCGGCCGCACCTTCGACCAGGAAGCGCTCCTGGCGGGCCGCAGGGACCTGTCCTCGGAGACGCTGGCCAGTGTCAGCGGCGCCAGCGGCAACACCCGGTACTTCGCCTCGGCGATGGTGAAGAACGACGAAGGCATCATCGCCAACACCGGCTACGAGAAGCAGTCGTTCCGGCTCAACCTGGGCCAGAAGCTGGGCGAGGCGGTGGAGGTCAATGTCGCCACCAACCTGATCCACACGCTGGGACAGCGCGGCCTCACCAACAACGACAACCAGACCATCACCTATTACATGACGATGCCGTACGCGCCGGAGTTCCTGGACCTCCAGGCGGACTCGGCCGGCGTGTTCCCGGAGAACCCCCTCCTGGGCAACGGCGCCAACCCGCTGCAGACCGCCGCGCTCGTGAAGAACGACGAGAACGTGTGGCGCTTCATCGGCTCTGGCGACATCACCGTCAACCTGCTGAAGAACGACGTGAACCACCTGCGCATCCTCGCCAACGCCGGCGTGGACCGCTTCCAGCAGGAGAACTCGGTGCTCTTCCCGCCCGAGCTCAACTTCGAGCCGGTGGATGACACCTTCCCGGGCACGTCGCTGTTCGGCACCAGCCAGGTGCGCAACCTCAACGGCGGCCTCAACCTGGTGCACACGTACCGGCCCGAGTCCAAGTTCCTCGTCGCCACCACCTCCGGCGGTGTCCAGCTCGAGGAGCGCAACGTCGACTCGGTGTACGTCATCGCCGAGAACCTCAACGCCGGCCAGCCGAACATCGACTCCGGCACCGTGGTGAGCGTGCGCCAGGACCGGCAGCTCATCCGCGACCGCGGCTACTACGTCCAGGAGGAGGTGCTCATGCTGGACGAGCGGCTCACCCTGGTGGGTGCCATCCGCGGCGAGCAGAGCAGCGCCAACGGCGACGAGAACAAGCTGTTCTTCTACCCGAAGCTGGCGACCGCCTACCGCATCCCCTCGTTCCACCCCAGCGTGAACGAGTTCAAGGTGCGCCTGGCCTACGGCGAGACGGGCAACCAGCCGCTGTACGGCATGAAGTTCAACAGCCTGCCGACCAGCAACAACATCCAGGGCAACCCCGGCCTGGTGGGCTCCGGCGTCGCTGGCGACCCCAACATCCGCCCCGAGCGGCAGCGGGAGATTGAAGCCGGCATCGACGCGCTCTTCTTCGGCGGCGACGTGGTGGCGGAGCTGACCTTCTACCAGCGCAACATCAGCGACCTCATCCTGCAGCGCGCGCTGCCGCCCTCCACCGGCTTCACCAACCAGATCTTCAACGGCGGCTCGCTGCGCAACCGCGGCATCGAGGCCATGCTCCAGGTGACGCCGGTGCGCGGCGCAGTCGAGTGGACCAGCTCGGCCACCTTCGCGCTCAACCGCAGCCGGGTGACGAAGCTGTCGGTGCCCGGCTTCCCCGCGGGCGGCTTCGGCGACGCCCTGGGCTCCTTCCGCATCGAGGAAGGCGCGTCGGCGACGCAGATTGTCGGCAACGTCGGCCGCGACGAGAACGGCACGCCCATCGTGCAGAAGATTGGCGACACCGAGCCGGACTTCGTCGTGGGCTTCTCCAACACGCTCCAGTACCAGGACTTCAGCCTGTCGTTCCTGTGGCACTGGCAGCAGGGCAGCGACATCATCAACCTGACGCGGTTCCTCTATGACGCCGCGGGCACGTCGCCCGACTTCGAGGAGGCCGGCCGCCAGCGCCTGACGGACCGCCGCACGAATGCCGGCATCTACGTGGAGGACGCCAGCTTCGTGAAGCTGCGCGAGGTGACGTTCGCCTACAGCCTGCCCAAGCAGTGGGTGTCCGCGATTCCGAAGGTGAAGTCGGCCCGGCTCAGCGTGAGCGGGCGCAACCTCCTCACCTTCACGAGCTACTCGGGGCTGGACCCGGAGGTGAGCAACTTCGGCAACCAGGCCATCGCTCGCAACATCGACGTCGCCCCCTTCCCCCCCAGCCGCAGCTTCTGGACGTCGCTCGACGTCGGGTTCTAAGGCCATGAAGAACATGATTCAGACGAAGAAGGCAGTTCTGGCGCTCAGCGCCGTGCTGGGACTCGGCTGCGGCACCCTGGACGTCACGGACCTGAACGGCGTGAGCCTGGACGAGTTCGTGGAGACTCCGACGGAGTCTCGCGTCCTCACCGCGGCCACGGGTCTGCTGATTGGCCACCGCGCGGGCGTGGCGGTCCAGAACGGCTACGTGGCCGAGCTGGGCGTCATCGGCCGTGAGGCGTACATCTTCGACGGCGCGGATCCCCGCACCGTGGAGGAGCTGCTGGGGCCCGCGCTGGACCCGGGTGGCCCGGCCTTCGGCGGCAACTTCTGGGCGGCCCCGTACGCCAACATCCGCAACGCCAACACGCTGCTGGCGGCGGTGGACAAGGTGACGGGCGTGACGGACGGCGAGAAGGAAGCCATCCGCGGCTACGCGAAGACCATCGAGGCGCTGGACTTCCTGGTCGTCATCAACACGCGGGACACCAATGGCGCGCCCATCGCGGTGAACCTGCCCCTGGGCCAGCTGGCTCCCATCGAGACCAAGGAGGCGGTGTTCAACCACATCGCCACGTTGCTCGACGAGGGCGCGGCGCACCTGGCCGCCGCGGAAGACTTCCCGTTCCGGATGAGCACCGGGTTCGCCGGCTTCAACACCCCGGCCGCGTTCCTGAAGTTCAACCGCGGGGTGAGGGCCCGCGTGGCCGTGTACCAGGGCCGGTATGCGGACGCGCTGACCGCCCTGGGCCAGTCGTTCATCGACACCAGCGTCCCCGCGGACGAGGGCTCGAAGGCGGCGGCCGTCGCGTCGCTGAACGTCGGCACCTACCACACGTTCCAGGCGTCCTCGGGTGACCAGGACAACAACCTGCTCAGCGCCAACATCTTCGCGCACCCGTCCATCGTGACGGACGCGGAGACGGCGGACGGCACGCCGACCGGCAGGGTGGACGACCGCGTGACGCGCAAGGTTCGCAAGCTGGAGGAGTCCACCAGCGCGGCGGACGGGAAGCTGTCCTCGGACCTGCGCTTCACCCAGTACGCCAGCGCCGACTCGTCGGTGCCCATCATCCGCAACGAGGAGCTCATCCTCCTGCGGGCGGAGGCCAACATCGGCCTGAGCAACCTCGACCCGGCGCTGACGGACCTGAACTACATCCGCACCCGGTCCGGCCGGCTCCCGGAGCTGACCGCCGAGCAGATTCCCACCCAGGAAGCCGCGCTGGAGCAGCTGCTGAAGCAGAAGCGGTACTCGCTCATGTTCGAGGGTGGCCACCGGTGGATCGACCTGCGCCGCTACAACCGGCTGGACACGCTCCCCCGCGAGCTCGACCCCACCTACGCCCCGCACGAGCGCTTCCCCATCCCCGCCACTGAAGTGAACAACCGCTAGCAGGCCGCTGTCCTGCTCGCAGGTGAGCTCCAGGCGCACGGTGTCCACGTGCGCCTGGAGCGCGTGGCAGTCCCCGGGCCTTTCAGGCCAGGCCGTGGTTACCGCGGTCCCTGCTTCAGCCCCGCGCGCTCCGCGACGAGGGCCCCCAGTGCGGCCCAGTCCAGGTCCCCGTGGCCCTGCGCGACGCCCCCCAGGTACTGGTCTCTCAGCAGGCTGCCCAGGGGCATGGGCACCCCGGCGGCGCGGCCGGCCTCCAGCACCAGCCCCACGTCCTTGAGTCCCAGCTTCATGGTGAAGCCGGCGGGTGAGTACTTCTCCTCGGCGATGAGCTGGGCGTAGCGCTCGAAGATGGGCGAGCGCGCGAAGACGGACTGGAAGACCTCCAGGAACACCTTCGGCTCCACGCCGGACTTGCGCGTGAGGGCGAACGCCTCGCCGAGCGCCTCCATCATCGACGCGATGAGGAAGTTGCCGGACAGCTTCACCACGTTGGCGGACGCGGCCCGCTCGCCCAGCACGGTGAGCCCACGTCCCAGGGACTCCAGCAGCGGCCGGCAGCGCTCCACGTCCGCGCGAGGCCCGGCGGTCACCACCCAGAGCTGCTTCGCGGCGGCGGCATCCGGACGGCCGAACACCGGCGCGGAGACGTAGCCCTGCCCCGCGCTCGCGTGGGCCTCCGTGAGGCGCTCGGAGAGGGCCACGGAGATGGTGCTCGACGAGACGTGGACGGCGCCCTTCACCAGCCCCGCGTGCACGCCCTGGCTTCCGAGGACGGCGTCCTCCACGGCGGCGTCGTCCGCGAGCATGCTGACCACCACCTCCGCGTCCCGCGAGGCCTCGGCGGGTGTGCTGGCCACGCGCGCGCCCTGCTGCTGGAGCGGCGCGGCCTTGGCCTGCGTGCGGTTCCACACCGCCAGCCCGTGCCCCGCCGCGAGCAGGTTCTTCGCCATGGGCAGGCCCATGTTGCCCAGTCCGATGAATGCGACCTTCATGTGTGTCTTCCCCCTGGGGCCGGGATAATCCACGGCAGGAAGGGCAGCGACGGAAAGCGCGCGAGCGTCCAGGAGACGACGGCCCCGGAGCTACTCCGGTCGGTCCTCGGACACGTCCAGGCGCTCGAAGGCACGGCCCAGGGCAAGGACTCCCAGCCACACCTCGCCCACCAGCACGCCCGCCGCGGCCAGGGCCGCCACCGACAGGGCCCACTCGCCCAGCACGGGCCACAGCGGCACGCCCACCAGCACCGCCACCAGCGCCGACGGCATCAGCCCGGCGAGCGTCACCACCAGCGAGCCCACCAGCGTCAGCAGCCGCTGGCCCATGGCCTCCAGGCCGCGCGCCCGCTCACCGGTATCCGCCGTCACCCACGCGGGGAACAGCACCACCGCCGCGTTCTGCACGAAGAGGCCCGCCAGCGACACCGAGGGCAGCAGCACCGCCAGCGCCAGTCCCCCGGGCCACCACCAGTCGCCCAGCAACTCCGCCTCCGCACCGGGGCCCACCAGCAGCGCCACCCCCAGCAGCCCGAGCTGGAAGCCCCCCACCGACAGCGCGGACGCCGCCAGCTCCGCGCCCACCACCTGCCGCCCGGTGAGAGGCATGGCCCGCAGCAGGTCCAGCTTCGCCAGGTCCATGCGCAGGTCCATGCGGAAGGCGCTCGGGCCCACCACCGTCAGCATCACCGCCAGCGTCAGCGCCAGCGGCCCCACCACCCGCCGCGTGTCCGTGAACAGGCGCGCGTCACCCATCATCGCGGCGATGGCGCCGCCGAGGACGACGAAGAGGGCAAAAGCCGCCGCCCCGCCCGCCATCCGCTTGCGGGCGATGAGGTTCTTCCAGATGAGCGCCACCTCCGGCCGCCCCCGCGCCACCAGCCGGAAGGGCGGCTTCTTCACGGTGAACGTCCCCGCCCGCGCCATCCGCCCCGAGGCCCGCAGCGCCCGCTCGCGCGTGCGCGACTCCGCCCGCACCACCGCCGTCTCCTCGAAGGGCACCTCCGCCAGCAGCACCCAGACGTAGTGCGCCGCCAGCAGCGCCAGCACCGGTGGAAGCGCGCGGAGGAAGCCGCCCACGTTCTTCGCCAGCGCCGGCTCCACCAGCACCCGCCCCGGCCACAGCACCGCGTCCAGGCCCGGTGACTCCACCACCGTCTGCAGCCACCCGCGCAGCACGCGCGACGAGGAGACCTCGGCGGGGAACGGGTACGTCCGCAGCGTGGCGAACACCGCCAGCGCCACGGCGGCCAGCACCAGCCCCACCGCGCCCCAGTGCACCGCCACGCCCCAGCCTCCCCACGCCGCCAGCCGGGTACGGGTGAAGGAGGCCGCCGTCGAGTGCAGGTACAGCGTCCCCAGGGCCAGGGTGGTGCCCAGGAAGAACAGCACGGGCGCGCTGCTCACCACCCGGCCGATGAAGAGCGTGGCGAACAGCGCGCCCACCGTCGTGCCCAGCAGCCCGCGCGCCAGCTTGTAGTGCAGCAGCGCGCGCCGGGTGACGGGCGCGGGGAAGAGCTGCACCACCTCCGTCTCGGTGAAGGACAGCGAGGGCCTGTCCCGCCCCAGCACCCACGCGGCGAACACCGTCCCCAGCGCCGAGCCCACCAGCGACAGCTCCGCGAACAGCCGCACGCCCGCGGACGCGCTGCCCAGGCCCCGCATGCCCAGCCCCCGCGTGAGGACGGAGTACACGTACGCCAGCCCCACCAGCGCGCCCAGCAGGTAGCGCGGCCGCCGAAGCCGCGCGAGCTGCCGCCGCACGCGGTTGCGCAGGGACGCGCCCCAGAGGAAGAGCACCGCGCGCGGAAAGCTCACGGGGCGGGCGGTCCCGGCTCCGACGCCGCGCTGGTGATGCGGATGAAGAGCTCCTCCAGCGACGCGCCCTCCACCTCCGCCCCGCTGAGCCGCGCGCGAATCTCCGCGAGGCTGCCCAGCGCCACCGCGCGGCCTCCGGCAATCACCAGCAGCCGGTGGCACAGCTCCTCGACGAGCGGGAGCAGGTGCGAGGACAGCACCAGCGCCGCGCCCTCCTCCGCCCGGCGCCGCAGCGACGCCTTCATCCGGCGGATGCCGATGGGGTCCAGCCCGGTGAGCGGCTCGTCCAGGAGGATGAGCTTCGGCGAGTGCAGGAAGCCGCAGGCAATGGACAGCTTCTGCTTCATGCCCCGCGACAGCTCGCCCGGCAGCGACTTCTCCTTGCCGGACAGCTCCATCTCCTCCAGCAGCGCCTTGCCTCGCGCCTCCCAGTCCTCCACGCCGTAGAGGCGCGCGGTGAAGTTCAGGTGCTCCCACACGGTGAGGTACTCGAAGAAGCGCGGCTCGTCCGGGAGGAAGGCCAGGGCGCGCTTCGCATCCACCGTCTCGCGCCCGAGCTCATGCCCCGCCACCACCACGCGTCCCGAGCTGGGCGGAAGGATGCCCGCGAGGCAGCGCAGCGTGGACGTCTTCCCCGCGCCGTTGGGCCCCACGAGCCCGAGCACCTCGCCGGGAGCCACCTCGAAGGTGAGCCCCTGCACCGCCTTCACGTCGCCGTAGACCTTCTCCAGCTCCTCCACCCGCAAGACGGATTCCATGAGCGCGTGCCGGTCCTCAGTCCAGCTTCAGCAAGTCCCTCACGGTATCCATCACCACCTTCGCCTGCACGGGCTTCACCAGGTACGCGCTCGCGCCCAGCTTCATCGCCCGCTCGCGGTCCGCCGCCGCGCTCTCCGTGGTGATGACGACGATGGGCACGTTCCGGTGGTCCGTCGCCTGGCGGATGTGGCTGATGAGCTTCAGCCCGTCCATCAGCGGCATGTTGATGTCCGTCAGCACCAGGTCATAGCGGCCCTGCGTGAGCTTCTTCAGCCCCTCCGCTCCGTCCTGCGCCTCGGTGCAGACCATGCCAGTGAGGCGCTGCAGGGCGTACATGATGCTGCGCCGCATCGCCTGCGAGTCGTCCACCACCAGGGCTCGGATCTGCTGCGTCATATCAGTTGAAGACTACCACCCGGACCTGTCGGCCAAGGCGGTATCCCACCGGCCCCGCGGGGCCATGTTCGACAGTCACAGATCCAGCGCCGGCTCCCGCTCCGCGGCAGACACTCCGGGTGCGAGCGCCCTACCTCTCAGGGACGCTACCGCTTCCGCTTCGCCAGGGTCGCCAGCGCGGGGCCCATCTCCCCCAGCCGCAGCACCCGCTTCACTGCTCCGGTGGCAATGGCCTCACCGGGCATGCCGAACACCACGGCCGTCTCCTCCGACTCGGCCCACACCTCGCCGCCGGCGCGGGCCACCTCGCGTGCGCCCTCCGAGCCATCCGCGCCCATGCCCGTCAACACCACCGCCAGCGCGCGAGGCCCCAGCACCTGTGCCACGCTGGTGAAGAGCCGATCCACGCTCGGTGCGTATTTGTCCAGCGGCGTGGGCGGCGGGGTGTGCAGCTCCAGCCTCGTGCCACGGTCTGCTACCACCATGTGCCGCCCACCCGGGGCGATGTACACATGTCCGGGCTGCACCACGTCTCCGTCGCACGCCTCCGTCACCGTGAAGGGGCCGATGCGGTCAAGACGTTCCGCGAACGCCCGTGTGAATTGCGAGGGCATGTGCTGGCACACCAGCACGCACGGGGTCGGCTCCGAGGCCAGCCCCTCCAGCAGCCGCTGCACTGCCGGGGGGCCGCCCGTGGACGCGCCCACCGCCACCACCAGCGGCAGCTCGCCCGCCACCGCCATGGCCCGCGCGCCGGGCGCCGCGTGCCGCTGCCCGGGCCGCACGTGCCGCGCCGCCCGCACCTTGTCCAGCAGCTCTTCGCGCAGCACGTCCAGTTCCTCGCGCGTGCCGCGCGGCGGCTTGGCGATGAAGTCGAACGCGCCCAGCTCCAGTGCCTTGAAGACGTCCGACTTGTGCGAGTAGCTGGAGATGACGATGACGGGCGTGGGCACCGTGCGCATCAGCAGCCGGAGGAAGGTGTAGCCGCCCAGCTTGGGCATCTCCAAATCCAGCGTGACCACGTCCGGCTTCAGCTCCAGGACCTTCTTCAGCCCCTCCTCGCCGTCAGCCGCGCGGTCCAGCACCCGCACGTCCGAGGCCGACTCCAGCAGCGTGCTGAGGGTGTGGCGGTTGTGCGCCGAGTCGTCGATGACGAGCACGGAGATGGAGTCCTGCGCGCTCATCGCCCCTCCCCTCCCGTCAGCCCTGGAAGCTCCGGCCGGCGGTACACCAGGTCTCCGCGCAGGTGCACCAGCTCGAAGTCCGCGCCCAGGTTCAACAGGTTCTCCGAGTGGCCGAGCAGCAGGTAGCCCCCGGGCACCAGCCTGTCCCGGACGATGCGGAGCACCCTGCGGCGCGCGGCCAGGTCGAAGTAGATCATCACGTTGCGGCAGAAGACGACGTCCATGCGCGGCACCAGCTGGCTGCCCGTCTCGTCCAGCAGGTTGTGGTGGCCGAAGGACACCCAGGCGCGCACCTCGTCACGCACCCGCACGCGGTTGTTGCCCACCGGAACGAAGAAGCGCTCCAGCAGGTCCGCCGACGTGGCGCGCAGCGCGGACGGCCCGTACTCCGCGCGCCGAGCCAGCGTCAGCACACGCCGGGAGATGTCCGTGCCATACACCTCCACGTCCCAGTCGTCGAAGCGGCGGCTGTCCTTGAGGAGCATGGCCAGCGTGTAGGCCTCCTCTCCGGACGAGCACCCCGCCGACCACAGCCGCAGCCGCCGCGTGCGCCCGTTGCGCTTCTCCAGGATGGGCAGCAGCTCGTCGCAGAAGGCCTTGAGCTGCGAGGGCTCGCGGAAGAAGTACGTCTCGTGCGTGGTGAGCGACTCGACGGCCGCCTCCAGCTCCGCGTGCCGCTGGGCGTCGTAGCGCAGGTAGCGGTGGTACGCGCCGAAGTCCATCAGCCCCAGCGCCTCCAGCCGGGGCCACAGCCGGCGCTCCATGACGAACTTCATGTCCTCGTGCACCAGGATGCCGCAGTGCGAGTACACGTGGTCCCTGAGGAGCCGGAACTCCTCCAGCGTCATCTCCGGACGTCCATCGTCGAAGCGAGTCACGCGGTTCCCCCTCAGCGCCGGGACAGGCGCTCCACCGCGTCGGACAGGGTCTGCCGGGCCAGGGCGTCCGCTTCCGCCTCCAGCGCCAGGCGGGCGGCGTCCAGGCACTCCGGCCCGCCCGAATCTCCCAGCACCCGGGCCGCCGCCGCGCGCACGTCCCAGCGCGGGTGGCCCAGCAGCGACAACGCCAGCGACACTCCCTCCTCGGTCTCCGCGCCCGCGGACAACGCCGCCTTCACCACCTCCGCGTCCGGGTGGCTCGCGGCATTCCTCAGCACCCCGGGCACCGCCAGGCCCAGCCGGGACAGCGCACGCACCGCCGCCACCGCCAGCGCGCCATCCGGGTGCCGCACCAGCACTTCCAGGTCTGTCGCCCGGTCCACCGCTCCGCACGCGCCCACCGCCTCCACCGCGGCCAGGCGCACGGAGACATCCTCGTCGTGCAGCGCGGGCCGCAGCAGCGCCCCTGCCTCCGGGCCGCCCAGCCGTCCCATGGCCCGCACCCCGGAGATGCGCACCTGCATCGCCTCGTCCGCCAGCGCCGCGCGCGCCAGCTCGCGGCCCACGCCCCCATCCACCTCGCTCACGGCCTCCACCGCCGCCGCGCGCCACGTGGGCTCCGCGTCCCGGGCCAATTGCCGCAGCGCGGGCAGCGCGGGCGCACCGCCCACCCGGGCCAGGGCGGCCACCGCCGCCGATGTCGCACGGCGCGCCACGGCCGCTTCCAGCGCCGCCAGCACCGCCGCCCGGTTGCTGCCCGCCAGCACGCCCAGCGCCCGCGTCGCCGCGCCCGCGAGGGCCGGGTCCACCAGCAGGTCCACCAACGGAGGCACCGCCTCCGGCGAGCGCGTGCGCCCCAGCGCCCGCACCACCACCGCGCGCAGGTCGTCCTCCGCCCACTCCAGCAGCGCGCATAGCGCCGTCACCGAGTCGGCATCCACCAGGTCCACCAGCGCCTCGGCCGCCGCCGCCCGCGCCGGGGAGGACAGGTCCGCCATGTGGCCCAGCAGCGCGCGCCCGCCCTCCGGCCCCAGCCGGCTCAGCGTGTTCAGCACCTCGCGCAGCAGCCGGTCCTCTCGCGCCGCCTCCGCCACCGGCAGCGCCAGCGACGGCTCGCCCAGCGCCGCCGCCGCCACCAGCGCGCCCGCGCGCACCGTCACGTCCTCGGCCTCCAGCGCCTGGGCCAGCCGCTCCCCCGCGTCCGGCAGCCGCCGCAGCGCCGCGAGCACCACCGCCTCGATTTCCCCGCGCCGCACCGACTCCGCCAGCGTCACCTGCGTGCCCAGCGCGCCCAGCGCGGCCTCGCGCACCGAGCGCACCCCCGACGCCAGCCCCTGGCAGATGCGCTCCGTGGCCACCACCTGCGGCACCAGGCCCAGCACGCGGAAGGCGCTGCGCTGCAGCCGTGAGTCGTCCAGCAGGGCCAGCACCACGTGCAGCGGTGGCGGGCGGCGCAGCAGCGCGAGCCCCTCCAACGCGGACAGCCTCAGCAGCGGCTCCGGGTCCGCCAGCAGCGCCTCCAGCGCTCGCGCCGAGTGCTCACCGCCCACCCGGCCCAGCGCCTCCGACACGGACACCCGCACGTTGAGGTCCGGGTCCTCCAGCGCCTGCACCAGCGGCATTTCCGCGGTGCGCTGCCCGAGCTGCCCGAGGATGTCCGCCGCGAACTTGCGCTGGTCCGGGTCCGGGTGCGAGAGCAGCCGCACCAGGGGCCCCAGCGCCGCGCCGCCCAGGCCGGCCAGCGCCTCCGCCGCCGCGTTGCGCGCGCCCGTCTCGCCCCGCTCGTCCAGCACGCGGATGAGGCGCTCGGCCACGTCGCGCGAGGACGGCAGCCGCTTGAGGGTCTCGGCCGCCACGTGGCGCACGCGCCAGCTCTCGTCGTGCAGGCCGGCGACGAGCACCTCCAGTGCGCCCGTCGTCCCCGGGTCCAGCTCCTGGAGCGCGCGGTAGCGCTCCTCCTCCGCGGGGAACTCGGGCAGGGGGTTCATTCGAAGACCCGGTCGGACCCTGGCTGCGTGTAGAACCAGATGGCGTAGATGCCCAGCGCCGTGCCCAGCGGCATGTTGGGAATGGCGAGGATGCCCATCACCAGCGCCAGCGTCCGGGACCAGCGTCGGCGCTTCAGCAGCCCGACGCCGGTGGCGAGGCCCGGCAGCGCCGTCAGCAGGAAGCAGCCGGTGAGTCCCAGGGTGATGGCGAACATCATCGCCCGCACTTCCGCCTCCGCGTCCTCCATTCCCAGCTGGCCCATGAAGAGCATGACGGCGCCGAAGCCCAGCGCGACCAGCAGTGTCAGCGCATTCATCACGAGGAAGAGGATGCCGAGGATGCGGCGGTGTCCCTCCAGCGACTGCAGCTCTACCCGTGCTCCGTCTTGCGTGTTCACTCGGGCCTCCGTGAGGACTCTCGCTCCAGCTCCGCGCGCAACAACGCCTTCAAGTCCAGCAACAGCCGCAGCCTGTCCGGCGGCCCGCAGACGCCCACCACGAAGGGCGAGCGCCCCGCCACCACCAGCGCGGGCGCGGGCTTGATGTCACCCCTGCGCACGCGCAGCACCTCCGCCACCCGGTCCACCCGCACCGCCACACGCCGCGTGCCCAGCCGGCACACCAGCAGCCGAGACTTCGGCGACTCCGGCGAAGCCTGCCCCAGCAGCCGGCGCCGCAGGTCCACCACCGGCAGGATGATGCCCCGCAGGTGCAGCACGCCCTCCACGAAGGACGGCGCATGGGGGATGGGTGTGACGCGCTGGAGCGGGAGGATTTCCTCCACGCGCATGATGTCCAGCACGTACTCCTCGCTGCCCACGAAGAAGGCGCACAGTTGCACCAGCGTGTCCGCCTCCTGGGCGGGAGCGTCCAGCACCGCGCGCGGGCGGCGCGCCAGGAGGTTGACCGGGTCCTTCATGAGGCGAGCGCCTGTTCCGGGTCCAGGAGGATGTAGAGCGTCGGCCCCCGGCGGCCGATGCCCACCACGCAGTCTCGGTCTCCCGAGCGCAGCCCCGGCGGCGCCGGCTCCAGCATGGACGGCTTCAGCTTCACCACGCCGGTGACACCGTCCACCCACACTCCGGCGGGGCCCGACTCCGTGCGCAGCACGAGGATGCGCGCGTCTCTCGGAGGAGGGGCCGCTTCGGGGCCCGCCACGACCGGGGCCCGCTCCGCCAGCCGCAGCCGCATCTTGATGTCGTAGGCGGGCAGCAGCTCGCCGCGCAGGTTCATCACGCCCAGCAGGTGGGGCTCCGCGCGGGGAATCTCCGTCATCGGAGGCACCTTCGCGATTTCCCGCACGAGACGGATGGGCACCGCGTAGCACTCGCCCTCCAGGAGGAACGCGAGGTACTCCTCCGGCACCTCCTCCGGGGCGGTCGTCTGCGCGCCGTCACTGCCGGCGGCGAAGTCCTGCAAGCCGGCGACGTCCTCGTCCGGGCGGTAGAAGAAGTCGTCGAGTAGCTCTGCGAACCGGGACACAGCCGCCGAGGATAGCAGCCGGCCGCCCCGGCCGCAGCGCGAGTCAGGCCCGACGCCGCTCCATGGACAGGCCGTCCTCCAGCAGCGCCGCCACGTCCAGCACCAGCACCGTGCGCCGGTTTCCCAGGTCCGTGGCGCCGGAGATGCCCCGGACGGACTGGAGCCGGCCTCCCAGGGGCTTGGTGACGATGTCCTGCTGGCCGTGCAGCTCGTCCACGGCGATGCCCAGCCGCTCCTGCGCCAGCCCCACCACCACCACGAAGTGGCGGTTCACCGGCCGCTCCGGCAGGGCGAACATCCGCGCCAGCCGCATGAAGGGCAGCGTCTGGCCGCGCAAATCCAGGACCTCGCGCCGCTCCACGGTGCGGATGTCCTTCGGCTGGACGGAGAGGATTTCCAGCACGCTGTTGAGCGGCACCGCGTAGGTGCGCCCACTCACCCCCACCACCAGCGCGCGGATGATGGCCAGGGTGACGGGCAGCGTCAGGTGGAAGGCGGTGCCCTTCCCGCGCTCGCTCCACACGTCGATGATGCCGGACAGGTTGCCCAGGTTGTTCTTCACCACGTCCAGCCCCACGCCGCGCCCGGACAGCTCGGACACGCTGCGCGCGGTGGAGAAGCCGGGCAGGAAGATGAGGTTGAGCAGCTCGCGCCGGCTCATCTCCTGCGCCTGGGAGAAGGTGATGAGGCCCCGGGTGAGGGCCACCTCGCGCACGCGCAGCTCGTCGATGCCGGCGCCGTCGTCGCTCACCTCGATGACGACGTGGTTGCCCTTCTGCTCGGCGCGCAGCGCCACCACCGCGCGCCGGGGCTTGCCGGCGGCGAGCCGCGCCTCGGGCGACTCCACGCCATGGTCGATGGCGTTGCGGATGAGGTGCATCAGCGGGTCGCTCAGCTCCTCGACGATGAGCTTGTCCAGCTCCACCTCGCCGCCGCCGATGACGAACTCGATTTCCTTCCCCGCCTCGCGGGTGATGCGGCGCACCAGCCGGGCCAGCTTGTCGAACACCTGGCCCACGGGGACCATGCGCGCTTCGAGCAGCCCCTCCTGGAGCGCCTCCAGCTTGCGCTCCAGCCCGCGCGTCTCGCGCGCCAGCTCCTGGCCGAACAGCTTGGACAGCGCCACCGCCCCGTCCTGCCGCGCGGACTCCGCCAGGCGCTGGAGGTTGGCCTTGATGAGCAGCAGCTCGCCCACCATGTTGATGAGGCCGTCCAGCCGGCCGATGTCCACGCGCACCGTCTGCGTCAGCGAGCGCAGCGACGCGTCCGCCTCCGCGCGCACCGGCCCCGCCGCAGGGCCCTCCGTCACCACGGCCCGGACCCGCTGCGCCGCCCCGGGCCCTTGCAGGTACGCCACGGAGGTCGTCCCGGGCGCGTTCCCCGGGGAGGGCTGAAGCCCGGAAGGCGTCACCGGCACCAGCGCCTCGCTCGTGCCCTCCCCTTCCGTCGACTCCGTCAGCAGGGGCTGCTGCGTCCCCGCGCCCCTCGCGGTGGACGGCGTGGCGGCCCGGGCGCCCTTCTTCCGGCTCCCCCGCTTCGTCGGAGGCCCGGGCAACACCTCGGGCGACTCCACCCGGGTCAGGGCCACGCGGAAGGACTCGGGCTCGGCCTGCGGGGACTGGGCCCAGGGGGGCGGCGGCCGGACCACCAGCGGGGACAGCTCCGCGGGAGTGCCCTCGAGCCCGGCCGCCAGCCGCTCGCCGGTGGTCTGCGCGCCGAAGATGAGGTCGAAGGCGATGCCATGCGCGCCGCCGGAGCGCGTGGACGGCAGCGTGCTGATGACCTCGCCCAGCGGCTTGAGGCGCGCGTTGAGGTCCGCCAGCCCCTTGTCGAAGTCGGACAGATCGAACGCCGCGCGCACTCGCCACAGCGACACGCCGCGCCGCACGTTCTCCCGCAGCCGGTGCTCCTCGTACTCGGTGAAGACCGAGCGCACCGCCGAATCCAGCTCCAGCCGGTCCAGCGGGTCCTCGTCCGCGGCCACGGGCTGCGAGCCCAGCTGCTCCAGCCGCGCCGTCATGGCCTCCACGCGCCAGGTGAGCGGCTCGGACTCCAAGCCCCGCGCCGCCTCGGCCAGCAGCGCCTGGAAGGCGTCCAGCACCTCAATCAGCGAGTCCAGCGCCGTGTCGTCCAGCCGCAGCCGGCCCAGCCGGAGCCTGTCCAGCAGGTCCTCCGTGCTGTGCGCCAGTCGGGCGATGCGCTCCTGGCCGAACAGCCCGGACAGCCCCTTGAGCGAGTGCGCCGCGCGGAAGACGCCGTTGACCAGCTCCGGGTCCGCCTCCTGCCCGCGCCGCTCGTCCAGGACGAGCAGATCCTTGCCCAGCGCGTCGAGGATTTCGGTCGCCTCGGCCACGAACTCGGCCAGGGCCTTGGAGCCGGGATTCACGGCAGCTTCAGGTACCGCCGCAGGAGCCCTTCCAGGCTCCCGGGCAGGAAGGGCTTGACCAGGTACTCCTGCGCGCCCAGCGCCATCCCGCGGTCGCGGTCCTGCTCGCGACCCTCGGTGGTGATGATGAACAGGGGCACGTCCCGGTAGTTGGGGTTCTTCTTGACGAAGTTGATGAGCTCCAGCCCGTTGATGTCGGGCATGTTGATGTCGGTGATGATGAGCTCGAACCGGTGGCGCGGCAGCAGCTTCAGGGCCTCGAAGCCGCTCGAGGTGACGATGGCCTCGATGCCTTCCACGGCCTCCACCGTCGCGGCGATGTACTCGCGCGACGCCTTGGAGTCCTCGACAATCAACACCTTGACACGCATGTGCGCTCGCCCCGGGCAGTGCATGCTAACAGAACGCCTGCCCGCCCGCCGAGCGTCACCCCTTGCGGGCCGGTAGCACCCGGCCAAGAGCCTTGTCCGCGAGGAGGGCCACCCGTCCACCCTTGAACGCTGGGAGGAAGCCCTTCTGGAAGGCCTCGGCCCGCGCAGCGTCCTCCGCCCCGCCCCCCGAGGGGACCTCCAGCGCCACCGAGTCCACCTTCGCCCGGCTCAGCACCCGGCCCGCGCCAGCCAGGGCCTCGGTCAGCGCGCCAGCGTCCAGCTTCTGACGGGAGCCCAGCCCCACCACGAAGATGCGGGGGACCGGGAACTTCCCGTCCGAGGGCAGCAGGAGCCAGTCGTCCTTGGCGCCCGTGAAGAAGCCATTCTTCAGCACCCGGGACAGGGCGCCGCACAGGCGCCAGTCCACGTAGCCCGCGGAGGAAGGCAGGGGCCGGTCGTCCTCGGCCACGAAGAGGCAGAGGGCGTCCACCCCGGCGAGCGCGTCCAGCCCCTCCAACCCGATGTCGTGCGTCGTCGTCTGGCTCACGGGGCGTCCTCGCTCGAATCAGGGGGTCATGGAATGCCGAGCGCCACGGCGCTCAGGGTTTGTTGAGCGCCACGGCCACGCGGTCCAGCAGGCCGTTGACGAAGGCGCTGGACTCCTCGGTGCCGAAGTTCTTGCCCAGCTCCACCGCCTCGTTGATGGACACCTTGCGGGGGATGTCCGGGCGGTACTTCAGCTCGAAGATGCCCAGGCGCAGCACGTTGCGGTCGATGCGGGACATGCGGTCCAGCCGCCAGTTGTGGCTGTGCCGCTCGATCAGCTCGTCGATTTCCTCGCGGTGGGCCTGGACGCCATCCACCAGCTCGCGGGCGAACTTCACCGCGTCCGGATCCCTCTTGGGCTCCTCGGAGGAGGCCCAGGCGGACTCCAGGGCCTCGGCCACCGTCGCCGGGGCCATCTCCAGCTGATAGAGCGCCTGCAGCGCCCGCTCGCGTCCCGTTCTCCGCGCGCCCATGGCTAGCCCTTCCTTCCGTCCGTCGCCGCCATCTTCGCGTACAGGTTGACCATCTCGATGCAGGCCAGCGTGGCCTCCGCGCCCTTGTTGCCCGCCTTCACGCCCGCCCGGTCGATGGCCTGCTCCACCGTATCGCACGTCAGCACGCCGAAGGTGACGGCCGTGGCCGGAGTGCCCGCCGCCGCACTGAAGGCCACCGCGCCAATGCCCTTGGCGCACTCACCGGCGACATAGTCGAAGTGGGGGGTGCCGCCCCGGATGACGGCGCCGAGGGTAATCACACCTACATACTGGCGGGACTCCGTCACGCGGCGGGCCAGGCCGGGCAGCTCATAGGTGCCGGGGCAGCGGTAGACGTCGATGTCCGCGTCCGCGACGCCATGGCGCACCAGAATGTCCACGGCGCCCTTGACCAGCTCCTCGGTGATGAAGCCGTTGAAGCGGGCCACGCAGATGGCGAAGCGCCCCTTGGGGGGAAGGAAGTCACCGTCGATATAGCGAGGCATGCGGCGCTTCCTACACCACCCGCGTCCCGGCGTCGCGGGCTACGGCGTCCCGAAGCCCGCCGCCCGGACGGCCGCCGCTGTCAGCCCTCCACCGCCCCCGGGTGCCCCCTGCCCCCGCTGGAGGGCGAAGAGCCGGGCCACGTACTTCCCAATCTGGTCCGCCTCCAGGTTCACCCGGGCGCCCGCCGCCTTGCCCCTCAGGGTGGTGCGCTCCTGCGTCTCGGGGATGAGCTGGACGCTGAACCGGTCCGCCTCCACGGTGTTCACGGTGAGGCTGATGCCGTCGATGGCCACCGAGCCCTTCTCGATGAAGAAGGGGGCCAGCTCCTCGGGCAGCCGGAAGCGCATCACCCACGAGCCGCCCTCGGGGAACGTCTCGAGGACTTCGCTGACGGCGTCGACGTGGCCGGAGACCAGGTGCCCGCCCAGCCGGTCGCCCAGCGCCAGGGCGCGCTCCAGGTTCACCCGGTCGCCCGGCCGCACGGCGCCCAGGGTGGTGCGCCGGAGCGTCTCCGGCGCGGCCTGCACCTTGAAGGTGTCCCCGCCGCGCTCCACCACCGTGAGGCACGCGCCATCCACGGCGATGGACTCGCCCAGGTCGAACTTCCCGGCGCCGAGAGAGGTACGAATCCAGAGGTCGGTCATCCCCCCGGGGATGACGCGCTCCACTGTGCCAAGGTCCTGGATGAGGCCGGTGAACATGGGCGCCTTTATAACCGGCGCCCGGGCCTACAGCAGCGCCTGGAGCAGCACGTCCTGTCCGTGACGCTCGAAGGTCAGGTCGCTCACGGACACGGCCTGGGCCATCTCCTTCACGCCCAAATCCCCTGCCCACGACAGGCCCGGGCTGCCAATCAGCTTCGGCGCGAGGAACAGGGCCAGCGCATCCGCCAGGTGCCCGCGCAGGAAGGAGCCGTACAGCTCCGCCCCACCCTCCACCAGCACGTGGTTGAGGCCGCTCTTGGCGATGCGCTTCAGCAGGGCCTTCAGGTCCACCCGGCCCGCCTTCTGGCGCACCTGCCACACCTCCACGCCCTGGGCGAGGAAGCGCTGCGCCTTGCGGCCCTCCGGGTCCTCCAGCGTGGCGATGACGGTGCGCGCGGGGCTGCGCTGGGTGAAGACGGTGTAGCCCGGAGACAGGCGCAGGTGGCTGTCCACCACCACGCGCAGCGGGTCCTTGCCCCCTCCGCCCGGAATCCGGGTGGTGAGCTTCGGGTCATCCTTCCGCACCGTGTTGGCGCCCACCAGGATGACGTCCACCGAGTCGCGCAGCTTGTGCACCCACGCGCGCGCCGGCTCGCCCGTCACCCAGCGCGAGTCCCCCGTCGCCGTGGCCAGCTTCCCGTCCAGCGTCACCGCGGCCTTCAGCGTCACCCACGGCAGGCCCGTGCGCATCACCTTGAAGAAGGGCCGGTTGAGCGTGTCCGCCTCTTCCTGGAGCACGCCCGTGAGCACCTGCACCCCGGCGCGCCGCAGCCGGGCCACGCCCTTGCCGCTCACCTGGGGATTGGGGTCCGCGGACGCGCAGATGACCCGGCGCACCCCGGCCTCCCGAATCGCCAGGCTGCACGGCGGCGTGCGCCCGTAGTGGTCGCACGGCTCCAGCGTGGTGTAGAGGTCCGCGCCCTTCGCCTTCGAGCCCGCCGCCTCCAGCGCCACCACCTCGGCGTGCGCCGTGCCCGCCTTCTTGTGGTAGCCGCGGGCGATGATGCGCCCACCCTTCACCAGCACCGCGCCCACCACCGGGTTGGGACTCGTGCGGCCCAGCCCCTTGGCGGCCTCCTCCAGGGCAATCCGCATGAAGAACTCGGCCACCGCGCGGTCGAAGTCCGCCGCCCGCTTCGCCCGGGGCGCCCTCGTTGCCTCCAACCGTGCCCGCGTCAGCAGCCTCATGCGCCCTCTTTAACCCTTGCCCGGCAAAGCCGGAGGCTTCGCCTTGCGCTCTCGCTCCTCGGCCTCGAGCAAATCTTTCAGCTCGTGCATGAACTCCGCGATGTCGCGGAAGCTCCGGTACACGGAGGCGAAGCGAACATACGCCACTTCGTCCAGCTGCTGCAGGCGGCGCATGACCTCCTCGCCGATGACGGACGAGGGCACTTCCTTCTCCCCCATCCCCTGCAGCTGCCGCTCGATCGCCACCACCGTCTCCTCCAGCTGATCCGCGGAGACGGGCCGCTTCTCACACGCCTTCTTCAGCCCGCTGACAATCTTCTCGCGGTCGAAGGCCTCGCGCCGACCGTCCTTCTTCACGATGAGCGGGTACAGCTCCTCCACCCGCTCGTACGTGGTGAAGCGGCGCTTGCAGGCCAGGCACTCGCGGCGGCGGCGGATGACCGAGCCCTCATGCGACTCGCGAGAGTCGATGACCTTGTTCTCGGCGTCCTGACAGAAGGGGCAGCGCATGAGGTGGCGGTGCTCTGCGCTCCCCCTACTTCAGCCGCGAGGTGTACAGCGGGAAGCCCTGCGACAGCTCCTTCACCTTGCCCCGGATGCGCGTCAGGGCCGCGTCGTCCTGCGCCGCGTCCAGCGCCTCGCCGATGAGCCGTCCCACCACCGCCATCTCCGCCTCGCGCATGCCGCGCGTCGTGATGGCCGGCGTGCCCACCCGGACGCCGGACGTCACCATCGGCTTCTCCGGGTCGAACGGAATCATGTTCTTGTTCACGGTGATGCCGGCCTTGCCGAGCACCTCCTCGGCCACCTTGCCCGTGAGCTTCTTGGGCCGCAGGTCCACCAGCATCAGGTGGTTGTCC
Organism: Pyxidicoccus trucidator; assembly: GCF_010894435.1. Classification (NCBI taxonomy): domain Bacteria; kingdom Pseudomonadati; phylum Myxococcota; class Myxococcia; order Myxococcales; family Myxococcaceae; genus Pyxidicoccus; species Pyxidicoccus trucidator. Next base: position 73,744 of record NZ_JAAIXZ010000020.1, read on the forward strand.
GTGCCGCCCGAGCACAGCCGCAGGCCCGCGCCCTTCAGCGCCTCCGCCAGCGCCTTCGCGTTGGCGACAATCTGCTGCTGGTACGCCTTGAACTCCGGCGTCAGCGCCTCGCGGAAGGCCACCGCCTTGCCGGCGATGACGTGCATCAGCGGGCCGCCCTGGATGCCGGGGAAGATCTGGCTGTTGATGGACTTCGCGTACTGCTCGCGGCTCAGCACCAGGCCGCCGCGCGGGCCGCGCAGCGTCTTGTGCGTGGTGCTGGTGACGATTTCGGCGAAGGGCACCGGCGACGGGTGTACGCCCGCGGCCACCAGGCCGGCGATGTGCGCCATGTCCACCAGCATCGCCGCGCCCACCGCGTCGGCGATTTCGCGGAACTTCGCGAAGTCGAGCGTGCGCGGATACGCGCTGGCGCCCACGACGATGACCTTGGGCTTGTGCTCCTTGGCCAGCGCCTCCACCTGGGCGAAGTCGATGGTCTCCGTGTCGCGCGTCAGGCCGTAGTGGACGACCTTGTACATCTTGCCGGAGAAGTTGAAGGCCGCGCCGTGCGTGAGGTGGCCGCCGGAGTTCAGGTCCAGCGACAGCATGGTGTCGCCCGGCTTCATCAGCGCCATGAAGGCGCCCATGTTGGCCTGGCTGCCGGAGTGCGCCTGCACGTTGGCCGAGTCCGCGCCGAACAATTCCTTCGCGCGGTTGATGGCGAGCGTCTCCGCGACGTCCACCACCTCGCAGCCGCCGTAGTAGCGCTTGCCGGGGTATCCCTCCGCGTACTTGTTGGTGAGCACCGAGCCCACCGCCTCCATGACAGCCGGAGAGACGAAGTTCTCGGAGGCGATGAGCTCCAGCCCCTCCTCCTGGCGCTGGGTCTCCTCGCGGACGGCCCGGGCAATCTCCGGGTCCACGTCGGCCAGCGTGCGGGTGTTCTCCATGGCTGATTCCCTCGCGACAAAACGGGTACGGCGGGGCCGCTAGCCCTGGGACTCGGCCTCGCGGATCTTCTGCAGGCGCCGCTCATGGCGGCCGCCCTCGAAGGGGGTGCTGAGGAACGCCTCGAGGATGGCGCGGCCCACGCCGGCCCCCACCACGCGCTGGCCCAGGCACAGCACGTTGGCGTCGTTGTGAGCCCGGGCCATGCGGGCCTCGAACTCCGTGGTGCACAGGGCCGCGCGCACGCCCCGGTGCTTGTTGGCGACGATGCTCATGCCGATGCCGGTGCCACACACCAGCACGCCCAGCGTGTAGTCCCCGCCCGCCACCGCGAGAGCCACCCGCGTGGCGAAGTCCGGATAGTCCACCGAGTCGCGCGTGACGGGGCCCACGTCGTCATGGGCCACGCCACGCTCCTTCAGCCCGGCCACCAGCTCCTGGCGCAGCTCCAGTCCCGCGTGGTCGGAAGCGAGGATGATTCTCACGCGGGTCTCCTCCGGAGCGGTGTGGGACAAGGACTAGAACCGCTTGAACAGCAGCACTGCGTTGGTGCCACCGAAGCCGAACGAGTTGCTCATCACCGCGTCCACCCGGGCCTCGCGCGCCTGGTTCGGCACGTAGTCCAGGTCACAGTCCGGGTCCGGCGACGTCATGTTGATGGTGGGCGGCAGCACGTTGCGCGACAGCACCAGCGCGCTGACCACGCCCTCCGCCCCACCGGCCGCGCCGAGCATGTGGCCCGTCATGGACTTGGTGGACGACACCGCGAGCTTGCGCGCGTGGTCGCCGAACACCGCCTTGATGGCCTTCGTCTCGTTCGCGTCGTTGAACGGGGTGGAGGTGCCGTGCGCGTTGATGTAGCCCACGTCCTGCGGGTTCATCCCCGCGGACTGGAGCGCCAGCCGCATGCAGCGCGCCGCGCCCTCGCCCTCCGGAGCGGGCTGCGTCACGTGGTAGGCGTCCGAGTTGGCCCCGTAGCCCACCAGCTCCGCCAGAATCTTGGCGCCGCGCTTCTTCGCGTGCTCCAGCTCCTCCAGCACCAGGATGCCCGCGCCCTCGCCCATGACGAAGCCGTCGCGCTCCTTGTCGAAGGGCCGGCTGGCCCCTGCCGGGTCCTCGTTGCGCGTGGACAGCGCCTTCATCACCGAGAAGCCACCCAGCCCCAGCGGGGTGATGGCCGCCTCGGCGCCGCCGGCGATGGCCGCGTCCGTCTCGCCCAGCTTGATGGACTTCCAGGCCTCGCCAATGGCGTGGGCGCTGGTGGCACAAGCGGACACCGGAGCCCAGTTGGGGCCCTTGCAGTTGTACCGCATGGAGATGAGGCCGGGCGCCATGTTGATGATCATCTGGATGATGAAGAAGGGCGACAGCCGGTCGAACCCCTTCTCCAGCCCCTTGCGGTGCTGCTCCTCCAGCGAGGAGATGCCGCCGATGCCCGAGCCGACGATGACGCCCACCTTCTCCGGGGTGTAGCCGTGCGGCTTGTCCGGGCCGATGGGAATGCCCGACTCCTTGACGGCCATGTCCGCGGCGGCCAGGGCGTACTGGGCATACAGGTCCATCCGGCGCACCTCGCGCCTGTCGATGAACGTCTCCGGCTCGAAGTCCTTCACCTCACCGGCGATGCGCGTGTCGATCTTCAACGGATCAAAGCGCGTGACCGCAGCAATACCCGACTTGCCGGCGAGCATCGCCTGCCAGTTCTTCTCGGTTCCAGTGCCCAGTGCCGAGATGAGCCCGGTACCGGTGATGACGACTCGACGGTTCGACACGGTCCTCTCCGGTGGCGACTGAGGGACACCGGGGACGCCACTTGACGCGGCGTCTCCCCGCACCCCGGCACGCCGTGGTGCTGCCTACTTCTTGTGGGTGTTGATGTAGTTGATGGCGTCGCCGACGGTCTTGATGTTCTCGGCCTCCTCGTCGGGAATCTCGACCTCGAACTCCTCCTCCATCGCCATCACGAGCTCCACGATGTCGAGGCTGTCCGCGCCAAGGTCCTCGATGAAGGACGACTCGGGCTTGATCTCGTCCTCTCCCACCCCGAGCTGGTCGGCGATGATGGACTTGACCTTGGTCTCAATGGTTGACGTCGACATAAGTGCAGAACCCTCCAGGAACCAGATAGGGGCCCGGTGGCTTCCCGGACCTTGTCGAAAGCGGGCGCGGTATATCCCACGCCCGCCAGCAATCCAACCTTGGGTTACATGTACATGCCGCCGTTGACCTTCAGGACCTCGCCGGTGATGTAGGACGCGGCATCGCTGGCGAGGAACAGCACGGCCCCGGCGACCTCCTCGGGGTTGCCCAGCCGCCCGAGGGGAATGCCCTCGAGCATCTTCTGGCGCAGCTCGTCACCGAGGTGGGAGGTCATGTCCGTCCCGATGAAGCCCGGCGACACGACGTTGACGCGGATGTTCCGGCTGGACAGCTCGCGGGCCACGGACTTGGTCAGGCCGATGAGCCCTGCTTTGGAGGCCGAGTAGGCCGCCTGGCCACCGTTCCCCATCTCACCCACCACCGAGCTGACGTTGACGATGGCCCCGGCCCGCTGCTTCATCATCGGCCGGCTGGCCGCGCGGATGAGCGCGAAGGCGCCCCGCAGGTTGGTGTCCATCTGCCGGTCCCAATCCTCGTCCTTCACCCGCATCACCAGGCCGTCCACGGCCACGCCGGCATTGTTGACGAGCACGTCCAGCCGGCCATGCGCCTTGACGACGCCGTCGATGGCGCTGGCGCACGCGGCGGTGTCCGCCACGTCGAACTTCACCGCCTCCGCCTTCGCGCCCGCCGCCTGGATGAGGCCCACCGCCTCCTGGGCCGCCGCCTCGTTGCCCGCGTAGCTGATGACCACGGTGGACGCGCCCGCCTTGGCGAAGGCCACCGCGCACGCCCGGCCGATGCCGCGCGAGCCGCCCGTCACCAGCACCACCTTGTCCTTGAAGCCGCTCATGCGCTCACCCCAAGCGCCGCGAGGACCTTCTCCAGGCCCGCGGCGTCCTCCACGTTGAACGTCTCGATGTCCTTGGTGATGCGCTTGATGAGGCCGCACAGCACCTTGCCCGGGCCCAGCTCCACCACCCGGGTGACACCCTCGGCCTTCAGCGCCTCCACGCACTCAATCCAGCGGACCGGCGCGCTCACCTGCTCCAGCAGCAGCGGCACCACGCGCGAGGCGTCCGCGTTGGGGCGGGCCTCCACGTTCGTCACCACCGGCACCGCGGGGGCATTGATCTGCATGCGGCCCAACACTTCCGCCAGCCGCGGCTTCACCGGGTCCATCAGCGCGCTGTGGAAGGGAGCGGACACCGGCAGCGGCATGACGCGCTTGGCCCCGGCCTCCTTGCACTTCGCTCCGGCGCGCTCCACCGCCTGGGCGTTGCCCGCGATGACCGTCTGCTCCGGCGAGTTGTAGTTGGCGGGGGACACCACCTGCCCCTCGGCCGCCGCGTCACAGGCCGCCTTCACCTTCTGCGGCTCCAGGCCCAGCACCGCGGCCATGGCGCCCACGCCCGCGGGCACCGCCTCCTGCATGAAGGAGCCGCGCGCGCGCACCGCCCGGACGGCGTCGCCCAGGCTCATCGCGCCCACCGCCACCAGCGCGGAGTACTCACCCAGCGAGTGCCCCGCCACGAAGGCCGGCGCGGGCCCGCGCTTGGCGAAGACGGCATGCGCCGCCACCGACACGGTGAGGATGGCCGGCTGGGTGTTGGCCGTCAGCTTCAGCGCATCCTCCGGCCCCTCGAAGCACAGGGTGGACAGCTTCTCCCCCAGCGCCTCGTCAGCGGCCTCGAAGATGGCCCGGGCCTCGGGGAACTTCTCAAAGAGGTCCCTGCCCATCCCCACGGCCTGGCTGCCCTGCCCGGGGAACACGAACGCGACCTTCGCCATGTGCGGTCTCCGCCTCCTGGAACTGTCTGCTGCGTTGCCCTACCCGCGAACTACCAGCGCACGACGGCGCTGCCCCACGTCATGCCCGCGCCAATCGCCATCATCGCGATGACATCCCCCCGCTGGAGCCTGCCGGCGCGGTGCGCCTCGTCCAGCGTCATGGGCAGCGAGGCCGACGACGTGTTGCCGTACTTGTGCAGGTTCAGCCAGCACTTGTCTCGCGGAATCTCCAGTCGCTCCAGCGCAGCGTCCAGGATGCGAGCATTCGCCTGGTGGGCGATGACGTGGTCCACCTGCCCCGGCGTCAGCCCGTGCGACGCCAGCGCCTCCTGGGTGGAGTCCACCAGCGCGCGCACCGCGAACCGGAAGACCTCGCGCCCGTTCATCTTCAGCGTGTTCAGCTTCGCGCGCACCGCCTCCTCCGTCATGGGCGTGCGCGAGCCGCCCCCGGGGATGGTGAGAATCTCGGCCAGGGAGCCGTCCGTGTGCAGGTGCGTGGAGAGGATGCCGCGCCCGTCTTCCGGCGTGGGCGACGGCGACAGCACCATGGCCCCCGCCCCGTCCCCGAAGAGGACGCACGTGTTGCGGTCCTCCCAGTCCACCACCCGACTCAGCAACTCGGCGCCGATGACGAGCGCCCGCCGCACCTGCCCGGAGCGCACGAACTGATCCGCCACGCTCATGGCGTACAGCGAGCCGGCGCAGGCCGCGCCCACGTCGAAGGCGAAGGCCCGCCGCGCGCCCAGCTTCGCCTGGACGAAGGCCGCGCACGACGGCATGGGCATGTCCGGCGTAATCGTCCCCACGACGATGAGGTCCAGCTCCTCCGGCGACACTCCCGCCATCTCCAGGGCGCGCCGCGCGGCCTGGACGGCCATGTCACTGGTGGCTTCTTCGGGCGCCGCCTGCCGCCGCTCCTGGATGCCGGTGCGTTCGCGAATCCAGGCGTCGGAGGTGTCGACGCGCGCCTCCAGCTCCTGGTTGGTGATGACCCGAGAGGGTGCGTAGGAGCCGGTTCCGATGATCTGCGTACATGCCACGAGGGTTCTCCAGAGGAGGAGATGCGTCCATCGGAACCCAACGCCCGGGGCCCGCTCTCTAATCGGAAACCGCGGCGTCTGTCGCCTTTTTTCCCTTCTGGTGGGTAGGGAGCCAGACACTGGCCCGCTCAATGCAACGCGTCAGCTCTCCCTGGACTCCGCCCTCTGCCATGGCCAGCGCCGCACCCAGCGCGTTGTAGAGGGCGCGTGGCGTGGAGCGGCCGTGCGCGACGATGCCAACTCCCTGGATGCCCAGCAGGGGAGCGCCGCCGTACTCGGCGTAGTCCACCACCCGCCGGAGACCCGCCAGGGCAGGTTGGAGCAGCAGCGCGCCCAGCTTCTCCGGCAGGCCGCCCCGCTTCTCGATGGCCTGACGCAGCAGGCCGATGACGCCCATGCCCACGCCCTCGGACGTCTTGAGGACGATGTTGCCGGTGAAGCCGTCGGTGACGACCACCTGCACATCGCCGGAGAAGAGGTCCTTGCCCTCCACGTAGCCCACGAACTCCAGGTCCGAGCGGCGCAGCAAGTCACTGGCCTCGCGGGTGAGCGGCGTGCCCTTGGACGCCTCCTCTCCGTTGGAGAGCACCCCCACCCGGGGCCGGGCGACGCCCAGGCGGGCGCGCACGTACGCCTCTCCCATGACGGCGAACTGGGCCAGGTGGGAGGGGCGGCAGTCCACGTTGGCGCCCGCGTCCAGCAGCAGGCAGCGGCCTCCGCCCTTGAGGGCGGGGAAGAGGGCGGCGATGGCCGGCCGCTCCACCCCGGGCAGCCGCCCCAGCGTCAGCAGCCCGCCCGCCATGACGGCCCCGGAGTTGCCCGCCGACACCAGCGCATCCGCCCTGCCCTCCCGGACGAGCTCGAAGCCCACCCGCAGGGACGAGTCCCGCTTCCGGCGGAAGGCCGTGGAGGCGTGGTCGTCCATCTCCACCACCTCCGAGGCATGGTGGACCTGGAGGTTGGCCGGAGGCCGGCCTCGCCCCAGCAGCGGGGTCAGCCGCGCCTGATCGCCCACCAGCAGCACCTCATGGGCGGGGTGTGCCCGGGCGAAGAGCAGCGCCCCCTCCACCGGAGCGGCGGGGGCGTGATCGCCGCCCATGGCATCCAGCACCAGCCTCATCCCCGCCATCCCCGCGTCTGCCTGCTCGCCATAACGGTTCCCGGCGCGCGCCCCGACGGGGGCCACGGCGGCGCGCAGCACACCAGGAAGCCCCCAGGCGGGCAACGACTGGCTGCCCTGCCTGGCCACAGTCCGCTTCATCCCTGTCGGAAGCTGGAGAAATGACGCTCAGCGCTTCCGCGTTGTCACCCCGCGCCCGTCGGAGGTAGGACGGTGGGAGGTGGAGGTCGGCCCCGGGGTGGGAGAACGCTTCTGGGCCGCTCAACGCGCATTGACTCGGGGGCGCCGAGCCGCTAGGGTCCGCCGCCTTCCGAAGCCGGACATGGAGTACGGGAGCCTTCGAACCGCTCCATCCCGGTGTTGTCCACAGAGTGTTGCGCAGGCGGCCGGGGCCCCCGGCACACAGCGCTTCAGACATTTTTGACTCAACCGGTCCGGGCCGGCTTCAACCCCCGGGTCGGCGTCGATATAGAGGTGAGCCGTGGGTGTCCCCAAGAAGCGTACTTCGAAGATGCGTCGCGACCGCCGCCGCGCGGCCAACAGCAACCTGCGTACCGCTGTGCAGGTGACCAAGTGCCCCAACTGCAAGGAGCCGGTGATGCCTCACCGCGCCTGCACCGCCTGCGGCCAGTACAAGGGCCGTGAAGTGCAGCCCCAGGCTGGGGCCTGATTCCCCCGCCAGGACGGCGCCCACCCGGCGCCGGATGAGACAAGGGCCGCGCCTCTTCTGGAGGTCGCGGCCCTCGTCGTTTCAGCCCTTCAGCTCCGCAGCCCGGCCACACCTTCGCGTGGCCGGCCGGAGATTGGGTTCAGCTCAGCTTGATGTTCTTCAGCGGGGCCATCCGCGGGTCCACCGGCTTCGTCTCGCAGGTGCACTTCGCCTCGTTGCGGTTGATGCCGCACTGGGGGCACAGGCCCTTGCAGTCCTCGCGGCACACCGTGCCCATGGGCAGGGCCAGCAGCAATTGCTCCCGGACGATGGGGTCCAGATTGATGACCTTCCCGTCGAAGACCTCCTGGTCCGCGTCCTCCAGTTCGAACGAGCCGCCCACCTCGCCCTGGCTGCGCTCCTTCTTCTCCATGACGGACTCGTCGTCCTTCAGGTAGTCGTCCCCGCGGACGAGCGACTTGGGCACCAGGTTGAGGGTGAAGGCCACCGGCACCTTCAGTTCCACGTCCGTCAGGCAGCGCTTGCACTGGCTGGTGACATTCGCTGTGAACTGCCCCTCCAGCAGCACGCCGCCGCTCACCTTCTTCAGCGACGCCTTCAGCGTGGACGGAGCCGTGGCGCGAAAGCCGGTGTCCTCACCGGACCCATCTCCGCCCAGCACCTCACCGAGCAGGTTGAGACCGATGGGCTCGTTGAGCTGAAGCCCTGTCTCCTTGATTTGTTCAATCTTTACGAGCATTTACGCGACGTCCAGGCAAAAAGGGCGAGCAACATAGAGGGCGGGGCCTCCACCGTCAACACACCCTTGTCCAACTGCGCCACGAAGATGTCACGCCACCGTCACCCCCTGTGGCCCGTCCTTCGTGGATCCTCCAAATAACGCTTAGATGAGGTGGATTTGATGCATGGGCGGGGCGAGGGTCGCGCGGGGCGGTCCCCGTCCCGGGGGGCGAACCGGGAAGGCATCCTGGAGTGGACCCTCCCCTGCTTGCGCCCGCCCCTCGGCTCGCGGCCCGTGCCGGCGAGCTCGGGCCTCCCCCTTCCGAGCGGTATGAGCTTCGAGAGGATTCCATGTCGCGCATCCTGATCATCGAGGACGAGCAGGACCTCGCCGGACTCGTCGAGTACAACCTCCGGGCCGTGGGCTTCGAGACGGACACGGCGAACACCGGCGCGGGGGGCCTCGCCAAGGCCCGCGCGCAGCCGCCGGACCTGGTGCTGCTGGACCTGATGCTGCCGGACATCGCGGGCGGCGAGGTGCTGCGCATGCTCAAGCTGGACGCGGAGCTGCGCAAGACGGCCGTCATCATCGTCAGCGCGAAGGGCCAGGAGTCGGACCGCGTGCAGGGGCTGGAGCTGGGCGCGGACGACTATGTCGTGAAGCCCTTCTCCGTCCGCGAGCTCCTCCTGCGCGTCAAGGCGGTGCTGCGCCGCGGAGACGTGGAGGAAGGGCCGGCGGCGGTGCTCACTTCCGGCGACATCGTCCTGGACACCTCGCGCCACCAGGTGCGCGTGAAGGGCGAGGAGGTGGTGCTCACCGCCCTGGAGTTCCGCCTGCTGCGCACGCTGCTGGAGCGCAGTGACAGGGTGCAGACGCGCGAAGTGCTCCTGTCCGACGTCTGGGGCATCCAGGCGGAAATCCACACCCGCACCGTGGACACGCACATCAAGCGCCTGCGCGAGAAGCTGGGCCCCGCCGGGGACATCATCGAGACGGTGCGCGGCGTGGGCTACAAGCTCAGCCCTCCGTAGCGGCCAGGACGTCACCGCCCATGCACGTGCGCGCCATCCTCCTTCCCCTGCTGCTGCCGTCCGCCGTGGTGGCGGTGCTCGTCGCCACGCTGGACTCGCCGGGTGGCGCGCTGGCCGCCGCGCTCGTCACGCTGGCCGGCTCGCTCATGGCGCTGGGCGTCAGCCGGGGCGCCGTGCAGCGCCAGTTGGACACGCTGACGCGCCACACGCGCGGCCGTGCCGAGGGGGCCCTCACCGCTCCTGCGTCGAACCCCGACCAGCTGGAGGAGGTGGCCAGCCTGGAGGGTGCCATCGACTCGCTCCACACCCGGCTGTCCACGCAGAACGCGCGGCTCCTCCAGGAGTCGCGCACCCTCACCGCCGTGCTGGACGGCATGGCCGAGGGCATCTGGGTGACGGACGCGGAGGGCACCGTGGTGAGCCACAACGACGCGCTCCGCGACATCCTCCAGCCCGGCGCGGGGAGCCTCATCGGTGAGCGCCCCCTCGCCCTGCTTCGCAACGACGTGCTCAGCGACGCCGTCATGCGCGCCTGCGGCGAGGGCGCCTCCACGCGGCTCGAGCTGGAGCTGGAGGGCCTGTTCCCCCGCACGCTCTCCATCCGGGTGACGCCGCTGGGGAGGGACCTGCCCGGCAGCGCCGCCGTGTTCCACGACATCACCGAGCTGCGGCGGCTGGAGAAGGTGCGCAAGGACTTCGTGGCCAACGTCTCCCACGAGCTGCGCACGCCGATTACAGCCATCCGCGGCTACGCGGAGACGCTCCAGGGCGGCGCGCTCAACGACGCCGTCATGGCGCCGAAGATGGTGGAAATCATCCACCGCCAGTCGGAGCGACTGTCCGAGCTGGTGGAAGACTTGCTGGAGCTGTCCCGCCTGGAGTCGCGAGAGGTGCGCCTGGCGCTCACCAGCGTCTCCCTGGCCGACGCCGTCGCGCGCGCCGCCGACACGGTGCGCCCCAAGGCCGAGGGCAAGGACCAGCGGATTTCACTCCATGTCCCGACAGAGCTGCGGGCGCTGGGGGACTCCCGCGCGGTGGAGCAGGTGCTCCTCAACCTGCTGGACAACGCGGTGAAGTACACGCCGCCCGGAGGACGGGTGGACGTATACGGCGCGTGCGAGGACGGCCGGTGCGTGGTGCGGGTGAGGGACACTGGCCTGGGAATCGAACCCAAGCACCTGTCCCGCATCTTCGAGCGCTTCTACCGGGTGGACAAGGGTCGCAGCCGGGACATGGGCGGCACCGGCCTGGGCCTCTCCATCGTCAAGCACCTGCTGCAGGCCATGGACGGGGAGGTGAAGGTGGAGAGCCAGCCCAACGTGGGCAGCACCTTCACCATTTTTCTTCCCCTGCCAGTCCCCGCGAAGGCGGCGACCGGGTAGGATGGAGCGACCATGCGGGTCGCTATCCTCGCGGACATCCACGGCAATCTTCCTGCCTGCGAGGCCGTGCTCGAGGACATCACGCGCTCGGTGGCGCCCGACTTCATCGTCGCCGCCGGGGACCTGGCGCTGCGCGGTGCCCACCCTCGCGAGACGGTGGACCTGCTCTTCGACCGCTGCGACTCGGTGCTGATGGGCAACACCGACTGCTACCTCGCGGGCAACTACCTGGGCGGTGCCTACCGCGAGCGGGACCACTGGAAGACGGAGCTGCTGCGCTGGACGAGAGATCAGCTGGGTCCGGAGCTGCTGCAGAAGCTGGGCGCCCTGCCCTTCTCCGTGCGCTACACGCCGCGCAAGGGCCAGGACCTCTTCGTCTGCCACGCCAACCCGCGCAACCTCGAGGAGTCGCTGGACCCGACGCTGGACGACGTGGCGGTGCGCCGCTTCTTCAACCACCTGGACGCGGCCGCGTGCGCCTTCGGGCACCTGCACTTCCCCTACCGCCGCCGCGTGGGCCGCATGCTCATCGCCGACGTGGCCAGCGCGGGCATTCCGCGCGACGGGGATTTGCGCCCCGCCTACGGCGTCTTCACCTTCACACCCAAGGGCTGGCGGGTGCAGATCCGCCGCGTGCGCTACCCGGTGCGCAAGGCCACCCAGGCCCTCACCGCGCGCCGCGTGCCCGGGGGCCCGCTGCTCATCCACAAGCTGGTGGAGGCGCGCTACCGCCACCACAACGCGCTGCTGGAGGCCGCGCGCCGCCACTCCGGCCTGCCCCCGCCGGGGCCGGTGCTGCGCCCGCCTCCCGGCGCCGTCGCCCGCAACGTCGCCACGCCGCTGGACGGCCGGGCGCCTCCCGAGGTGGACCACGGCTCGCTGCCCGGGGACCTGGACGGCACCGTGTCGGACGCCACCCCGCTGTCGATGGATGAACTGAACGAAATGGAGGGTTGAGGACGTTTGTCGCCGTGCCGTTGCTTGCGCGCGGGCCCGGGCGGTGATTCACGGCCGCCACCATGTCACCACGAGAGCTGCCGCTGCTGCTGGTCCGCCACGCCGTGGCCGAGGACTCCCACGTCCTGGGCGACGAGGCCCGAGCCCTCACCTCGGAGGGCCGCGCCGCCTTCCGCCACCACGCGCGACGGCTGGCGCGCCTCACCCCGCTGACAGGCATCGTCACCAGCCCGCTGGTGCGCGCGGTGCAGACGGCGGAGCTGCTCGTCGAGGCCTTCGGCCTGTCCAGCGTGGAGGTCCACCCGGCGCTGGTGCCGGGACACGGCGCGCACAAGCGCATCCTCAAGCTGGCCCGCGAGCTGGGCCCGGGCTGGGCGCTGGTGGGCCACAACCCCTCCCTGGAGCGCGCGGCCCTGCTCGCGCTCGACGGCGAGCCCCTGCCGGACAAGCTGCGCAAGGGCACCGCCCTGGCCCTGCGCCCCCTCTCCGGCAAGGGCTACACCCTCGCGTGGTGGGCCGCTCCGGGCCGGCCGGTGCGGCGCCCCGGCGAGCGGCACTGAGGCGTCCTCAGCCCTCCGCCGCGCCCAGGAAGAAGGACAGGACGAGCAGGCCCAGCACCACCGAGGTGATGACCACGTAGCGCGTGTCCCGCTGCTGCCGGAAGATGAGCAGCGACAGGGCCACACGCATCACCGGCACCGCCATCATCACCAGCAGCCCGGACATCACGAAGGACTGCCCGCGCGCGGCCATCGCTCCGGCCACCACCTCCGCCAGGCCGTGCGGCACGGAGTGTGGCGCGGTGAGGCGCTGCAGCGCCTCCGACGAGACGAGGTAGTCCGGGTGGCGGAGGAACGTCACCAGCGTGCCCAGCGTCACCAGCGACAGGCTGGCCAGCACGCCGTAGCGCAGCAGGTCGCTGATGAGCAGCTCCGGGGCGAGCGGGACGGCCTCCGCCTCCGCCTCCAGCGTGGTGGCGACGCCCTGCTCCCGCTGCCCGGACTCCGGCTCCCCGCTCATGACGCCCATCCCTTGTTCAGCATCTCGTACGCCACCCACAGCAGCACGAGCACGAAGAGCCCGCGCAGCCAGGTGTTGTTCACCCGCGCCATCAGGTGCCGCGAGCCCAGCCACGCGCCCAGCGTGACGCCCACGCACACCGGCCCCGCGATGAACGGGTCGATGTGGCCCCGCGCGAAGTACACGCCCGCGCTGGCCGCCGCCGTGACGCCAATCATGAAGTTGCTGGTGGCCGTGGACACCTTCAGCGGCAGGCGCATGGTCAGGTCCATGGCCGGCACCTTCAGCGCCCCCGAGCCGATGCCCAGCATCCCGCTCACCGTGCCCGCCACGTACATCAGCCCCAGTCCCGCCAGGGGCCGGGTGACGCGGTAGCTCACCTCACGCCCGGAGGCCTCGTCCCAGTAGCTGCCGTGCAGCCCCAGCCGGTCCGCCAGCGCGTCCGGAGGCACCGGCGCCTCCTCGGTGGTGCGCATCCGCCGCAGCATGGCCAGCGCCGAGTACGCCATGACGGCGCCGAAGACGAGATACACCACGCGCCCGCCCACCATGCCGGAGAGGAAGGCCCCGGTGAGCGCTCCCGCCGTGGTGGCCAGCTCCAGGAACATGGCCACCCGCATGTTGGCCATCCGCTCCCGCACGTACGCCGCCGCCGCCCCGCTGGACGTGGCGATGACGGAGACGATGGAGGCCCCCACCGCGTAGCGGATATCCACCTTCAGCCACAGCGTGAGGACGGGAATCAGGATGAGCCCACCGCCGATACCCAGCAGTGAGCCCAGCAGCCCTGCCCCCACGGAGAAGCAGAGGACGACGAGCGTGAAGAGGAAGGGAGTCATCGATGCGTGGGGGCATCCTTCCCTGCTCCCGCCCTTTTTCCAACAAGAGGACGGCGCCTTGCCGGCGCCGCCCCCCTGCCTGCCTGCCCGTCCCCGTCAGCGCGCGCCGGCCGCGGACAGCCGCAGCGTCCGCGCGGAGGTCTCCTCGTTGCGCGCGGACGTGTCGCCGCCCAGCTCGCGCAGCAGGGCCTCTCCCACCAGTTCGTCCATGGGGACGAAGCGCCCCTGGGTGGCGCGCCAGGCGTGGACCTGGGCGGTGGCGATGTCGAACCACCAGCCATGCAGCCGCAGCGTGCCCGCCTCGAGGCGCTCCTTCACCAGGGGGTACGTCTTGATGTGCTCGATTTGCTGCAGGACGTTGAGCTGGGAGAGCCGGTCATACTCGGGCAGCCCCTCGCCCACCGGACTCCCGGCGCGAAGGGAGCGCAGCCCGGCATGGCCATGCGTGAGCCAGTGGGCCAGGTTGGGGGTCTCCGGCCCCACGCCTCCCGCCAGGACGGCCTTCATCGCGCCGCAGCTCGAGTGGCCGCAGACGACGATGTCCTCCACCGTGAGGTGGTGCAGCGAGAACTCCAGGGCCGCGGGCTCCGACTGGTCTCCCGTGGAGTGGCCGTCCGCGTCCGAGGGCGGCACCATGTTGCCTACGTTGCGGACCACGAAGAGGTCGCCTGGGTCCGTCGACACCAGCAGGTTCGGCACCACGCGACTGTCGGCGCAGGAGATGAAGAGACAGTCAGGAGACTGGCCACTGGCCAGCTTCGCGAACACGTCGCGATACCCGGGACGGGCGTTGAGCTGGAAGTCCAGCAGACCACGGATGAGCTTCTTCACTGCGCACCTCCAGAAACGAGATTGTCGGAAGAGACCCGCGGGCCGAGCCCGGAGGCGGAAGCCTTCCGGGTGCCCTTGTGGGTCCAGATGTCCTCGAGCGACTCCACGCGCACCGTGCCGCCCGTCTTGCGGTGCGTGTCACACCAGTTCTCCAGCGCCTCGTGGCCGGAGTGGTCCAGCGTCTCCAGTGCGAGGTCCAGCTCCACGCGCGCGCCCGCGGGCACCTGCGCCAGGGCCGTGGAGAGCTTGGGGACGCCCACGAAGGTGAGCGCACCCGACACGCTGACCTGGTACGCCTCGCCCTTCTGGCGCACGTCCACGCGGACGCTGCCCAGGTGCCACAGCAGCCGCAGCATCGCCACGAGCAACCCCAGGCCGATGCCCGCCAGCAGGTTGATGCCGACGACGCCGGCCACCGTGACGAGATAGACGGGCAGCTCGCCGCGGTGGTGCAGCTCGCGGATGTGGTCCACGTTCACCAGCTTCACGCCGACCACGACGAGCAGGCCGGCCAGCACCGCGAGGGGCACCAGGCCCGCGACGGCGCCCAGCATGGTGACGAAGAGCAGCAGCCAGACGCCGTGCAGGATGCCCGACGCCCGCGTCTTCGCGCCCGCGCCGACGTTGGCGGCGCTGCGGACGATGACGCCGGAGATGGGCAGGCCGCCGGCGAGGCCGGAGACGGTGTTCGCCAGCCCCTGCGCGAACAGCTCGCGGTCCAGGTTG
This sequence comes from Pyxidicoccus trucidator, assembly GCF_010894435.1. Classification (NCBI taxonomy): domain Bacteria; kingdom Pseudomonadati; phylum Myxococcota; class Myxococcia; order Myxococcales; family Myxococcaceae; genus Pyxidicoccus; species Pyxidicoccus trucidator. The sequence continues at coordinate 88,902 of NZ_JAAIXZ010000020.1, forward strand.
GCGCGCGGGCCCGTGTGCATCTTGTCGGTAGCCACCGCGCACAGCAGCGACTCGGCGCTGGCCACCAGCGCCAGCGACAGGACCGCGGCGAGGAACGTCCCCCAGTTACCCTCGGGGAGCTTCGGCATCTGGAAGCTGCCCAGGAGGTTCTCCGGCAGCTGCACGCGCGCCACCTCCGCGCCCCACAGCGCCGCCGCCGCCGTGGCACCCACCACGGCCACCAGCGGGCCCGGCAGCGCCTTCAGCCGCCCCGCCGGGAGCACCTGCCACAGCACCAGCAGGCCGATGGTGAGCACGCCCAGCACCGCCGCGGGCCCATGCAGGTCCGCCAGCTGTCCCGGCAGCGCCCGCACGTTCTGCCAGGCACTGGACTGGGGAGCGCCCCCCAGCACGATGTGCACCTGGCCCAGGACGATGAGGATGCCGATACCCGCCAGCATCCCGTGAATGACGGCCGGGGAGATGGCCAGCGCCGCGCGCGCCACCTTGAGCCCGCCGAGCAGCATCTGCACCAGCCCCGCCGCCGCCACAATCGCGAACGTCGTCGCCAGCCCCAATTGCTGGATGAAACCGAAGACCATCACCGCCAGGCCCGCCGCGGGCCCACTGACTTGAAGCGGCGCACCACCGAACACGCCCACCACCAGACCGCCGACCACGCCCGCAATCAGCCCGGAGATGATGGGCGCGCCGGACGCCAGGGCGATGCCCATACACAGGGGCAGGGCCACCAGAAAGACCACCAGGGAAGCAGGCAGGTCCGCGGCGAGCGCCTTCCACGGAGACACCGCCCGCCCAGGATTCTTCACCGTCTCCATCACACCTCCACGAGATGGCGCCACGACATGGCGCACGCTGAGCACGTGGGGCTTCGCAACATGCATGCCGACGCGCTGGCCCCTCGCGTCAGAGGGGGCGGCGCCGGCGGAGGGCAGGCGGCGATGAAAGCTTCTTGAAGTGCCCGCCGGGGGACTTAAAGAATCTTGAATACCCGTTCACTTCCGGAAGGAAGCGACGGGCCTATTCCTCACCCAGACGGCGGAGGAAGGTGGGGTACGAGAGGCCAAGCGCCCGGGCGGCCTCCATTCGCCGGCCGTCGAGCTGGGACAGGACGTGGCGCACGTAGAGGCGCTCCACCTCCTCCAGCGGGCGGGGCGGGCCGCCCACCATGAACGCGTCCGGGTCCGGCAGGGCCGGCGTGGCGTCTCCGCGGGGCTCCAGGGCCTGGAGCTCCAGGGCGGGCCCCGGCTCGAGCACCAGCGCGCGCTCCAGCACGTTGCGCAGCTCACGCACGTTGCCCGGGAAGGGGTAGCGCTCCAGTCGCTTGCGGGCGGCGGGCGTGAAGCCCACGGGCCTGCGTCCCAGCTCGGCGCACAGCTCCGCCACCAGCGACTCCGCCAGCGGCATCACGTCCTCGCGCCGCTCCCGCAGCGGTGGGATGTCCACCCGGAAGACGCTCAGGCGGAAGTAGAGGTCCTCGCGGAAGCGGCCCTCGGCAACCTCGCGGGTGAGGTCTCGATTGGTGGCTGCCACCACGCGCGCGGTGCTGTGCAGCTCGGCGGTGCCTCCCAGGCGACGGAAGGCGCCCTGGTCCAGGAAGGTGAGCAGCTTGGCCTGGAGTCCGAGCGGCAGCTCGCCAACCTCGTCCAGGAAGAGCACCCCGCCATTCGCCACCTCCACCAGGCCGCGCCGGGCCGCGCGCGCGTCGGTGAAGGCCCCGCGCTCGTGCCCGAACAGCTCGCTCTCCACCATGGTCGCCGGCAGCGCCGCGCAGTTGACGTGGACGAAGGGCCCCTGCCCTCCCTGGAGTGCATGCAGGTGGCGGGCAATCACCTCCTTGCCTACGCCCGTCTCGCCCAGCAGCAGCACCGTGCTGCGCGGCGCGGTCGCGATGCGCTCCAGCATCTGGAGCGCGGCCACCATCGACGGGGAGCGGGGCCGGAGGACGCGGTGCTTGCCACCCAGCTCGCTCTCCGCCTGCCGCAGCCGCTCGTGGAGGTGCAGGTCCGCGGCGGCCCGGCGCGCGCGCAGCACCAGGTCGTCCAGCTCCACCGGCTTGGACAGGTAGTCGCGCGCGCCCGCCCGGATGGCCTCCACCGCGTTGGCGATGTCGCCGTGCGCCGTCACCAGCAGGACGGCGGTGTCCGGGAACTGGGTGCGCAGCTCGGGGACGAAGTCGATGCCGTCCCCATCCGGCAGGCGCCGGTCCAGCACCACCACGTCCGGGGCCTCGCGGGCGAGCGCCGCGCGGGCATCATGGAGCGAGTGGGCCATCGTCACCCGGAAGCCCTCCTGACGCAGCACCGACGCGGCCAGCGCGGCGAAGGTCCGGTCGTCGTCCACGAGCAACAGATGGGTACTCATCAGGCACGCTCCAGGGGCAGCCGCAGCGTGAAGCGGCTGCCCTGCGGACGACGGAGATACGTCAGGCTTCCTCCGTGAGCTTCGACGGAGGCACGGGCCATGGGCAACCCCAGGCCGATGCCCTTGGCCCTCCCGGTGGCGAAGGGCTCCCACAGGCGCGGCTCCAGCGTGGGGTCCACGCCTCCCGCGTTGTCCTCGACCACCAGCACGCCCTCGTTGTCCTCCCGCGTCAGGCTCACGGACACCCACGGCTCGGGCCGCAGCCCCGTGTCCCGCGCCACCGCGCCCGCCTCCACCGCGTTGCGCACCAGGTTGTCGATGGCGGACACCAGCAGCGCCGCGTCCCCCTGCACCATCAGCCCTTCCTCCAGCGACGTCTTGAGGTCCACCGTCTCCGACTCGGGCAGCAGGCTCACCGCCTGCAGCGCGTCCTGCACGAGCAGCCGCAGCTCGCAGCTCCGGCGCATGGCGGCCCGGGGAGAACCGAACGACAGCAGCGAGCGCGCCAGGTGCCCCAGGCGCTCGATTTGCGAGCGCAGCGCCCGCACGGGCAGCTCACTGCCCGCTGGAGTGTGACGGAGCACGGTGAGCGCGGCCTGGATGCCGTTGAGGGCGTTCTTCACCTCGTGGGCGATGAGCGCCGCGGCCGTGCCCAGCGCCGCCATCGTCTCCTGCCGGCGCAGCCGCTCCTCGGCCGCGAGCAGCGAGCGGTAGGAGTGGCGCAGCAGGAGGATGAGCAGCACCAGGGTGCTGCTGAGCAGGGCGATGTGGAAGGCGAGCTGCCGGAGGAACCGCGCGCGCAGGTCCGCCGTGGCGGTCTCCTCCTCCAGCACCACCAGCAGCAGCCCGCTCTTTCCCACCCAGGCCGCCGCGCCCACCACCTGGGTGCCGAAGAGGTTCAGCGGCCCCGGGTCGTCCGCGAGCGCTCGCAGCTGCTCGGAGGTGTCGGGCTGGCCCGTGCTCCGGGACGAGGGCAGCAGGAACCGCCCGCGCGCATTCATCAACAGCTGGGTGGTGCCCGTCGTGGTCCGCGTGGGCAGGGCCCCGGCCCGGACCTCTCCGACGAGGACGCCGCGGAGCCGGCCATCCGTCACCATGGGCACCGCAATCACGAGCGGCCCGCCCTCGAGCTCGAGCAGGTCAATCTCCGGTGCGTTCCGCTCCACCATCCGACGGAACCAGGCCCGGTTCGTCACCGGCGAGTCCCCCAGGGACATGCCGGGCGGGTCGCTCCACAGCCGCTGCCCCTCGGGCCCGAGCAGGGCCACGCCCTCGGAGAAGAGGGACGAGTGGTAGAAGGCGCTGTCGAGCAGCGCCTGCTCCGCCGGAGAGGTGCCGTCCTCCGGGTGGAGCGCGGGGTGGCCCGAGACGCGGGCCAGCTCCGCCTCCAGCACCCCCAGGTGGACGCTCAGGGCGTCCGCCTGCACCTGGGCCGTGTCGGACAGGTGCGCCAGCAACTCCTCGCGCGCGTTGCGCACGTCCTCCAGGTAGCCCAGGACGGGGCTCGTCAGCGCGACCAGCCCCACCAGGCCCAGGCCGAGCAGCGCGGAGCGGCCGCCCCGCCGCTGCGCGTGCGCCAGCTCTCCGGGAGTGGGGGTCAGCGAGGGGACGGGAGGCGACGAGGGCGCGGGCGGGCTGGGCTGCTCCATGGTGGGTACCGGAGATCTACACGGACCCGGCGGCCCCTACACGTCCCAATGCCCCATGGACCTCACGAAGTTGTTGCAGATGCGTCACGCGGGTGAAAATCGGCGCGCGCACAGTGAGGACCTGTCATGTCCCATGTCCTCATCGTCGACGACGAACGCGACCTCGCCGAGCTGATTGACTTCAACCTGCGCGGTGCCGGTTTTACCACCCACCTGGCCTTCACCGGAGAGGCGGCGCTGACGGCGGCGCGCGAGCGTCCTCCCGAGCTGGTGCTGCTGGACCTGATGCTCCCGGACATGTCCGGCATCGACGTGTGCCGCAACCTGCGGGCGAGCGCGCAGTCGCGCGGCGTGCTCATCGTCATGCTCACCGCCAAGGGCGAGGAGTCGGACCGCATCCGCGGCTTCGAGGTGGGCGCGGACGACTACGTGGTGAAGCCCTTCAGCGTGCGGGAGCTGGTACTGCGCCTCAAGGCCATCCTCCGGCGCAGCGGCCCGCCCCAGGACCGGGCGGCCCCACTGGCGCTGGGCCCCCTGCGGCTGGACGTGGGCGCTCACCGCTTCTACGTCGAGGACAAGGAAGTCTCGCTCACCGCCCTCGAGTTCCGCCTGCTCGAGCACCTGCTGGCCCGGCTCGGGCGGGTGCAGACCCGGGAGCAGCTCCTCGAGGAGGTCTGGGGCCTGTCCTCCTCGCTGGAGACGCGCACCATCGACACCCACGTCATGCGCCTGCGCGACAAGCTGGGCCCCGCGAGGGCGCTGCTGGAGACGGTTCGTGGTGTCGGCTACCGAATCATGAACCCCTCCGTGGAGTGACGTCGTTGCGCCGATGTCACAGACCGGCCCTCATGCGGACACAGACTCCCCATAGAAGCGTGACCGTCTTCCTCCGGAGCCCCCCTCTTCATGCGGAACACCCTCCTCGCGATCCTCACCCTCACCGCCGCCCCGGCCCTGGCGCAGCAGGCCGAGCCGCCAGCGTCGGACGCGCCCCCTGACGCACCCGCCGCCGAGTCCCAGCCCGCCCCCGCCGCCCCCGAGGAGCCCTCCCTCGACGAGCGGATGACGAACGCGGAGGGCAAGGTCACCTCCCTGGAGGAGCAGAACGCGGAGACCCAGACGGTCCTGTCCGCGCTCACGAAGCTGAAGCTGTCGGGCTATGTCCAGGCCCGCTACCAGTACCAGGAGAGCCTGGACGACACCGGCGCGGGCGGCTTCAGCCGCTTCACCGTGCGCCGGGGCCGGCTCAAGACCACGTACACCACGGACTGGGCGCAGATGATGTTGCAGATCGACGCGGTGCCCGACACCGGCGTGACGGTCCGCGACGCGGAGGCCACGTTCTACGTCCCGGGGATGAAGAAGAAGCTCTCCCTCACCCTGGGTCAGATGAAGTGGCCCTTCGGCTTCGAGGCAGTGCAGTCCTCCAGCGACCGCGAGATTCCCGAGCGCACACGCGTGGTGCGCGCCTTCCTCCCCGACGAGCGGGACCGCGGCGCGAAGTTCTCCGGTGAGTTCCTCAAGGGGAGGATGACCATCGATGTCGGCGTGTTCGACGGCGATGGCCTCTTCAACCAGGGCTTCATCGGCTCGGACAATGACAAGGAGAAGGACATCATCGGCCGCGCCGGCTTCGACCTGAAGTGGCTGTCCGGCGGCATCTCCGGCTGGTACGGCCACTCGCTGGGCCGCCGCCCCACGGACACCTACCGCGTCGCGTATGACCGCAACCGCGTCGCGCTGGACGCGCAGCTCTACCTGGACGTGCTCCCCTTCGGCGGCACCTCCATCAAGGCCGAGTACATCAAGGGCAACTCGTACTGGCGCAGCTCGGGGGGCACGAAGGTCGAGCAGCTCGGCGTGCCGGCGAGCGGCTGGTACGGGCTGGTGGTGCAGAACGTGAGCCTGACGAACGCCGTCGCCGTCCGCTACGACTACTTCGACCCGGAGAATGGCCAGCCCAACCTCGAGACCGCCGACGGCAAGCCCGGGAGCAACAACGCGGTGGGCACCCTCGCCGTCGCCCTGCTCCACCACTTCTCGGAGAACCTCAAGGCCACCCTCGCCTACGAGCTGCCGATGACGGCCGCTCCGGGCGCCGCCGAGGACCCCCACGACAACCTGCTGACCTTCCAGCTCCAGGCCCGCTACTAGGCCCGCCACGCTTCATTTCGGAGAGATTCACACCATGAAGACCTTCCTCAAGTCACTCGTCGCGGTACTGCTGGTGGCCCTGCCGGTGGCAGCGCGGGCGGGCACCGTCACCGTCAAGGGCTCGGACACCATGGTCATCCTCGGGCAGCGCTGGGCCGAGGAGTTCATGAAGAAGGCGCCCGCCACCAAGGTCCAGGTCACCGGCGGCGGCTCCGGCACGGGCCTCGCGGCCCTCCAGAACGGCACCACGGACATCGCCATGTCCAGCCGGGAGATGAAGGACGCCGAGAGCAAGAAGCTGCGCGCCCGCTACAACACCACCGGTGAGGAGATTGCGGTGGCCAAGGATGGCGTCACCTTCTACGTCAACGCGGGCAACCCCGTGACGGCCCTCACCCTGGAGCAGCTGCGCGGCATCTACCTGGGTGACATCACCAACTGGAAGGAAGTGGGGGGCCCGGACGCGGCCATCGTCGTCTACTCCCGTGAGAACTCCTCCGGCACCTACGTGTTCGTGAAGGACAACGTGCTCGACGGTGAGGACTACACCTCCTCCGCCCAGACGCTGCCCGGCACCGCCGCGGTGGTGAACGCCGTCGCCAAGGAGAAGCACGGCATCGGCTACGGCGGCGCCGCCTATGCCAAGGGCATCAAGGAGCTGAACGTCAAGAAGGGCAACGAGGAGATTGCCCCCAGCGCCGACAACATCAAGACGGGCAAGTACCCGCTGTCGCGCAACCTGTACTTCTACCTGCGCAACAAGCCCGCCTCCGAGGTCAAGGCCTTCATCGACTTCGCCCTGTCGCCCGAGGGGCAGGCCGTCGTCACCAAGGTCGGCTACTTCCCCGTGAAGTAGTCCCCACTTCGCCGTCACACGAATGTCACGCGAGGCCCTGACGCACTATGGATAGACAGGCGACCATGCAGCAGGGCCTCACGGAAACCATGGCGGTGCCAATGCTTTCACCGGCGGCGCGCCGCCGTCAGCTCCGGGAGAAGGTCATCGCGGGGTTCATCACGCTGATGGCCTTCACCGGCATCGCCGCCCTCGTCCTCATCCTCGTCTTCGTGGCCAAGGAGGCGCTGGCGCTCTTCACGGAGGCCGAGGCGCGCCACGAGGCCAGCCTCTCCAAGATGTTCCTGCCCCAGGTGGCGCGGGTGGGCCGCCCCGCCACGTTCACCTGGCAGCCGGTCTCCAATGTCCCGAAGGTCAGCATGATTCCGCTGTTCATCGGGACGCTGAAGACCACCGCCGTCTCCATGCTGGTGGCCGTGCCGGTGGGCGTCTTCGGCGCGCTGTACGCCGCCGAGTTCGCCCCCCGCCGCCTGCGCGAGCTGCTCAAGCCCGTCATCGAGCTGCTCGCCGGCATCCCCTCCGTGGTGCTGGGCTTCTTCGCGCTGATGGTGATGGCCACCTTCCTGCAAGACACCTTCGGCCTCAACACCCGGCTCAACGCGGTGGTGGCGGGCCTGGGCCTGGCGCTGGCCATCGTCCCCGTCATCTTCACGGTGGCCGAGGACTCGCTCACCGCGGTGCCTCGCAGCTACCGCGAGGCGTCCCTGGCGCTGGGCGCCACCCCCTGGGAGACGGCGTGGAAGGTGGTGCTCCCCGCGGCGGCCCCCGGCATCCTCGCCGCGTGCGTGCTGGGCTTCGGGCGCGCCATCGGCGAGACGATGATCATCCTGATGGCCTCCGGCAACGCGGCGATTGTGTCCGCCAACCTCGGGGACTCGGTGCGCTCGCTGTCGGCCACCATCGCCGCGGAGATGGGCGAGGTGGTGGTGGGCAGCCCGCACTACTCCATCCTCTTCTTCATCGGCGTGCAGTTGTTCATCTTCACCTTCGTCCTCAACATGCTGGCGTCCGCCTGGACGAAGAAGGTCATCAAGCGCCTGACGGGGAGTGCCTCGTGACGTACGCCACGCGCCGCGCGGTGGGGCTGTTCCTCACGACGCTCACGGGTCTGGCCGCCTTCCTCATGGTGGGCATGCTGGCCCTCATCCTCCTGGACGTGGTCGCCAACGGCGCCAGCCACGTCACCTGGACCTTCCTCTCCCAGCCGCCGAGCGACGGGATGATGGGCGGCGGCATCTTCCCCGCCATCGTCGGCACCGCGGCCCTCACCCTGCTGATGACGCTGGCGGTGATGCCGGTGGGCGTGCTCACCGCCGTCTACCTCCACGAGTACGCCCCGCCGGGCTCGCGCCTGGCGGCCTGGGTGCGCGTGGCCGTGGTGAACCTGGCGGGCGTGCCCTCCATCGTCTTCGGCCTCTTCGGCCTGGGCTTCTTCATCCTCTTCGTCGGCCGGGGCATGGACCGGATGCTGGGCTACGAGGAGCTGCACTGGGCGCAGCCGGGCATCCTCTGGGCGTCGCTCACCCTGGCGGTGCTGACGCTGCCGGTGGTCATCGTCGCCACCGAGGAAGCGCTGCGCGCGGTGCCGCTGGACCACCGCACCGCCAGCCTCGCGCTGGGCGCCACCCAGTCCCAGACGCTCATCCGGGTGGTGCTGCCAGGCGCGCTGCCGGGCATCCTCACCGGCGCCGTGCTGGCCATCTCCCGCGGCGCGGGCGAGGTGGCTCCCATCCTCTTCACGGGCGCGGCCTACTTCCTCCCCGACCTGCCGAGCCAGCTCAACTCCCAGTTCATGCACCTGGGCTACCACACGTACGTGCTGGCCACGCAGTCGCCGGACGTGGAGGCCACCCGCCCGCTGCTGTATGCGACGGTGCTGGTGCTGCTGCTGCTCACCTTCGCCCTCAACCTCGTCGCGGTCATCATCCGGACGCGAACGCGCCGCAAGGCCGCTGGCGCCCACTGACGGTACGCCACCCATGTCCCTCCAGCCCCATACCCCGCGCGCGAAGATGGAGGCGCGGGAGCTGACCCTGCGCTACGGCACCAAGCCGGCCATCAACAAGGTCTCCCTCGCCATCCTCGAGCGGCGCGTCACCGCCCTCATCGGCCCGTCCGGCTGCGGCAAGTCCACCTTCCTGCGCGCGCTCAACCGGATGAACGACCTGATTCCGGGCACCAACCACACGGGCACCATCCTGCTGGACAACACGGACATCAACGACCGCAGCGTGGACGTGGTGGACCTGCGTCGGCGCGTGGGCATGGTGTTCCAGAAGTCCAACCCCTTCCCCAAGAGCATCTTCGAGAACGTGGCCTACGGCCTGCGCGTGGGGGGAATGAAGGACAAGACGGAGCTGGCCCAGCGGGTGGAGAAGTCCCTGCGCGGCGCGGCCCTCTGGGAAGAGGTGAAGGACCGCCTCAACGAGAGCGCCCTCGGCCTGTCCGGCGGCCAGCAGCAGCGCCTGTGCATCGCCCGCGCCATGGCCGTGGAGCCCGAGGTGCTGCTGATGGACGAGCCCGCCAGCGCGCTGGACCCCATCGCCACCGCGAAAATCGAAGAGCTCATCCACGAGCTGAAGGCGCACTACACCATCGCCATCGTCACCCACAACATGCAGCAGGCGGCCCGGGTGTCCGACAGGACGGCTTTCTTCTACATGGGCGAACTGGTGGAATGCGGGGCCACGGAGCAGATCTTCACCAACCCGCACGAGAAGCGTACCGAGGACTACGTCACCGGGAAGTTCGGGTGAGCGGAAGAGCGGAAGAAGGGACACGGGAGATGGCGGCGACCCATACGGACAAGGCCTTCGAGCAGGACCTGAGGGACCTGCGTGAGAAGCTCCTCGCGATGGGGGCCAAGGTGGAGAACCTCATCGCCCAGAGCATGAAGGCCCTCACCGAGCGCGACAGCCCGCTCGCGGAGAAGGTCGTCGCGGCGGACAAGGACGTCAACCGCCTGGAGGTGGAGATCGACGAGCTGTGCCGTCGCATCCTCGCCCTGCGCCAGCCGGCCGCCAGTGACCTCCGCCTCATCACCACCGCGCTCAAGATTGTCACCGACCTGGAGCGCATTGGCGACCTGGCGGTGAACATCGCCGAGCGCTCCATGGACCTGAACCAGGTCCCCCCGCTGGCCCCCTACGTGGACACGCCGCGGCTGGCGGAGCTGGCCCAGCAGCAGGTGAAGAAGTCCCTGGACGCCTTCGTCTCCGGCGACGTGAACAAGGCGGAGGAGGTGCTCCAGGGGGACGACTTGCTGGACGCCCTCTTCCTGAAGATCTTCAACGAGCTCCTCGCGTACATGATGGAGGACTCGAAGAACATCCGCCGGGCCACGGCGCTGATGTTCATCGCCAAGCACCTGGAGCGCATCGGCGACCACGCGATGAACGTGGCGGAGATGGTGGTCTACATGGTGCGCGGCAAGGACATCCGCCACCCGCGCAGCCGCAACCTGACCGAGTAGGCGGGCGCGGCTTCACCGCGCCGTCACCGAGAGTTGTCCCGGCCGCCGCGAGCCCTTCGCCGTCCTGCCGCGAGGCCCCTCTAGCGTGGAACCCAGGTCGCGCGATGACCGCGCGCCGACTTCGGGGACTTCCCGCGAATGCTGCCCGCCTCCGGCCTCCTGCTGCTCGCCGCCTGCTTCGGCCTCACCGCCCTGGTCATCCAGTACCTCCTGGTGCTGCGGCACCGGCGTGACGTCGCGCCCCTGCTGCCCGTGGGCGCGCCCCGGCCCGGCATCTCCATCCTCAAGCCGCTGTGCGGCGTGGACGACGACCTGGAGGCCAGCCTGGAGCTGTTCGCCCGGCTGGACTACGCGGGCGCCTACGAGGTGGTGCTGGGCGTGAAGGACGTGAGGGATTCGGCCTTCGCGGTGGCTCGGGCGGCGGTGGCGCGGTGGCCGGGCGTCATGCGCCTGGAGGTGCAGGAGGGAGCGCCGGGGCTGAACCCGAAGGTGAACCAGCTCGTCACGCTGGCGGACCGGGCGCGCTTCGACATCCTGGTCATCAGCGACAGCAACACGCGCGTGTCGGCGGGCTACCTGGAGGAGCTGGCCGCGGCCTTCGCGGACCCGTCGGTGGGCTGCGTGACGCACCCGGTGGCGGGCCTGGGGGAGCGCAGCTTCGGCTCGCTGCTGGACAACCTCTACCTGGCCTCCAGCGCGGCGGCGGGGATGATTGCCGCCAAGCGCCTCGCCGGGCAGGACATCGTCGTGGGCAAGTCCATGGCGCTGCGGCGCGAGGACGTGGACGCGATGGGCGGCTTCTTCGCCGTGAAGGACGTGCTGGCGGAGGACTACGTCATCGGCCAGTGGGTGACGCGCAAGCTGGGCCGGCGGGTGGTGGTGGCGCGCACGCCGGTGTTCAACGTGTCGCTGCGCAAGAGCGTGAAGGCCTTCTTCCAGCGCTACCTGCGCTGGAGCGTCATCCACCGCACCGCGGTGTCCCCGTCCACGTACCTGGCCCAGTCGCTGCTCAACCCGGTGCCGCTCGCCCTGTTGGGCGCGCTACTCTTCCCCTCCCCCACGACGGGCATGGTGGCCATGGCGGTGGCGGTGGGCAAGGTGGCGGTGGACCTGGCCACCTGTCGCGCGCTGCGGCAGGAGTCGCTGTCGTGGGACGCGGTGCCGGGTGTGCTCGTCAAGGACGCGCTGCTCTTCCTCACCTGGTGGCACGGCGTCTTCTTTCGCACGGTGGACTGGCGCGGCACGAAGCTGCGCGTGGCCGCCGGCACCCGCCTGGTGCCGCCGCGCGCGCCCGCTTCTGTTCCGGAGCGCACGCTCGACGCGGGCGAGGCGTTGCTGGCGGGCGATCTCGCGAGCTGACGCGGGGCTGTTGCGCATCTCTTGCCGCCCATTCACCAGAAGGACCTGATGTCGCCGCACGGAATGCCTATCTCAAGGGCATGGCCATCCGGACGCTGGCGCACTTGTCGGATCTCCACCTGGACCTCACCCCCGAGAGCGATGCCTCGGGCCGCGCCCTGGTGGCGGCACTCCTGGCCACCAGCGTGGACCATGTGGTGGTGACGGGAGACCTGACGCACCAGGGCACGAACGTCGAGTACCGGCGCTTCCGCGAGCTCTTCGCGCCGCTGCTGGACGCCGGCCGACTCACCTTCATCCCCGGCAACCATGACCGGCCCGGCGACGACGCCGGCAGCCAGTGGATGGACGGCCAGAAGGTGCGCGTGGTGGAGCAGCCGGGGCTGTACCTGGTGTGCGTGGACTCCACCGGCCCGCACAACCGCAACTACTTCGCGAGCCACGGGGTGCTGACGCACGCCGAGCTGGACGCGGTGGACGCGGCCCTGGCCCGGGCCCCGCGCAAGACGCTGACGGCGGTGCTGGTGCACCACCACATCCTGCCGCTGCCCGAGGAGAGCTTCCCGGAGCGGCTGGCGTCGATGCTGGGCTGGCCCCACGCGGCGGAGCTGCCCCTGGGCGCGGAGTGGGTGGCGCGCCTCCAGGGACGGTGTGACCTGGTGCTGCATGGCCACCGGCACCTGCCCCGCGAGCGGCTGCTGGACACGGGCGCGGCGCGGCCGCTGCGCATCTACAACGCGGGCAGCTCCACGGACCTGGGGCGCTTCCGGGTGTTCCGTCACTCGGGTGGCCGGCTGCACGGCGTGCCGGCGTGGTGCCGGGCGGCGCTGTCGCAGCGGCCCCGCACGGCGAGCCACAACGTGCGCCCCGCGCTGCAATATCTGGTCGGCCAGCTCGGCATCGCGCTGTTCTAGCGCCTGCCTGCCCGCTCTCCCCGCGAGCGCCAGTTCACCGCCTGGTGTGAATGATGGAGCACTTCAGTGGCGTTCATCTCCTGTCGGGGGAGGATGATTGGCGCGACTCGCAACGGATGACGGTACACGCAAGGTCCTGGTCGTCGATGACGACGCGGACTGGAGGGAGTTTCTCCGACTCAGCCTGGAGGACCTCGGTTATGAGACTTTCGAGGCCGCGGATGGGCAGGAGGCCCTGGACACCCTGAGGCGGGGCGACCGCTATGGGGTGATGCTGCTGGACCTCAACATGCCGGGCATGAGCGGGCTGGAGGTGGTCGAACGGCTGCCGCGCGGCCCCCACCCCCGAATCGTGTTCCTCACGTCGGCGGCGGCGCAGGACGTGGGCAGCGCGCTGCTGTCCGGGCCGCATTACTACCTGCCCAAGGGCGCGAGCCGGGATCAACTGTCTCTCCTCTTGCAGTCACTTGGGGAGTGAGCGGCCGGCCGTCGGCGGTTAGGGTAGAGGCCCCCTGAAAGGAGGGCCATCATCGTCACAGAGCTCATCGTCATCCTGCTGCTGGTTCTCGCCAACGGCGTCTTCGCCGGGGCAGAGCTGGCGGTCCTCTCCTTGCGGCGGACGCGGCTGCGGGAGCTGATCGACGAGGGCAGCACCTCGGCGAAGTCGGTGGAGAAGCTGAGGGGAGACCCGGAGCGCTTCCTCGCCACGGTGCAGATCGGCATCACCGTCATCGGCGCCACGGCGGCGGCCTTCGGCGGCGCCAGCATGGCCACCCGGCTGGGCGGTGTGCTGGCGGGCCTGGGGGTGCCGGAGCAACAGGCGGACGACGTCGCCCTCGCGGCGGTGGTGGCCTTCGTCTCCTACCTGTCGCTGGTGCTGGGCGAGCTGGTGCCCAAGTCGCTCGCCCTGCGCGCGGGCGAGCGCTACGCGCTGTTCATCGGCCGGCCCCTGCATGGGCTGTCCTGGCTGATGCAGCCGGTGGTGTGGTTCCTCACGGCCAGCTCCAACGTGGTGCTGCGGCTGTTCGGGGACAGGACGAACTTCACGGAAGGGCGGCTGTCCGCGGAGGAGCTGCAGCAGCTGGTGGAGGAGGCCACGAAGCACGGCACGGTGGACCCTCGCGCGGGGGAGATTGCCTCGCGGGCCTTCGAGATGGGCGACCTGACGCTGGGCGAGCTGATGGTGCCGCGCGAGCGCATCATCGCCCTGCGGCGGCACTCGAACGCGGAGGAGATTCGCCAAGTGCTGCTGGAGCACGGCCACTCGCGCATGCCGGTGTACGAGGGCGCGATGGACAACATCGTCGGCTACGTCATCGCCAAGGACCTGCTCGGCGTGGCGTGGGAGGGAAACCTCATCGTCCTCGAGGACGTGATGCGGCCACCCTTCTTCCTCGTGGAGTCCATGCGGGCCATGGACGCGCTGAAGGAGCTGCAGAAGCGGCGCATGCAGCTCGCGGTGGTGGTGGACGAGCGCGGCGGCGTGGTGGGACTGGTGACGGTGGAGGACCTGGTGGAGGAGCTCGTCGGCGACATCCTCAGCGAGTCCGAGACGCCGGAGGAGCTGGTCAAGCGCGAGAGCCCCACCACCGCGCTGGTGCAGGCCCAGGCGGCGCTGCGCGACGTCAACCGCGAGCTGGGGCTGGAGCTGGACGAGTACCAGGACTACTCGACGGTTGCGGGCCTGTGCATCGCCCTGTCCGGCGGCGCCATTCCAGAGCCGGGGACGAAGCTCCCGACGGAGGGCGGGCTGGTGCTGGAGGTGCTGGAGTCCTCGCCCCGCCGCGTGCGCACCGTGCGCTTCCACCTGCCGCGGCCTCCGGAGCAGGTGGAAGCGTGACGGGAATCGGTCAGGACGAGACTTCGAGCGTCACCACTTCGCCGTCGCCCACCAGATTGTAGCAGCGCAGGGTGAAGGTATAGGTCGTGTCGGCGCGCGGGGTCATCGACAGGGTCGTCGTCCTGCCCATGTCGAAGGACCCATCCGGGTTGTTCTTCGTCAGCCGGCACCCCGAAACGTCACGCCCGCCATTATCCTCCGGGAACTCCCAGGTCAGGGTGAGCCTCCCATCCACGATCTGAGCGCGGAAGTCCCTGGGTGGCCCCGGAGTCGTCGTCGCCGAGGTCGTCACCGCTTCGGAGGTGGAGGCCCCCGCCTCGTTGATGGCCGTGACGGTGACCTCATATTCGACGCCATTCCGCAGCCCGGTAGCCTCGACCTGGAACTCCCTCTCACTGGTGGGGGGAGCCTCGAACGTGAGGTTCCCCTCGCCGGAGACCCCACGCAGGTTCACCCTGTAGGAGGTGATGGGACTGCCACCATCACTCTCCGAGGCGATGATGTAGACGATGATCCTGCGGTCACTCGGGCTGAGGCCAGCCAGCACGGGCGCGCTGGGGACCGTCCTCGGCGTGGCCATGACAGCCTCCGCAGCCAGCCCTTGTCCGTCGCCGTTCGAGGCCTGGACGATGAACCCATACGGCGTGCCATTGGTGAGCCCCGTCAGGGTCAACAAGTTGTCCGAGGTCTGCTGGGTCGTCACCACCGTCTCCCCGGAGCGCACCGTCACCGTGTACGCGGACAGGGCAAGCCCGGTGTCCTCGGGCGCCGTCCAATTCAACGTCACCTGCTGGTTGCCCGGGGTCGCGCGGATGTCGCGGGGGCGCCCCAAGGCCTTGCGCGGGACGACCGCCACGGAGGGAGCGGACTCCCGGGTCCCCACGACGTTCTCGGCCGTCACCGTGACGGTGTAGGCCACGCCGTTGGTCAGGCCCCCCACGGTGGCGGACGTCGTGGCGCCAGACACCTTCGCATCCCCGCGGACCGTCCCGCCCTCCAGCGCACGGACGGTGTAGCCAGTGATGTCCTTGCCTCCGTTGAAGGCGGGCACCGTCCAGGAGACCGTCACCTGCCCATCCCCCGGCGTCACCACCACCTGCGTGGGCGCGTCGGGCGCGTCGAAGGAAGCCCCCGGCTGGCGATTGTCCGGGGGCTCCTCGACGGACCCACCGCAACCACCCACGAGGGCGCTCACCAGCACGAGCAACGCCGGTACGTACACATTGATGCGGCTCTTCATGACTCTCCCGCTTCCGCCCGGAAGCCGGGCAGCACGGGAAACAGACCCGAATACCGGACGCCGAGGCTCCGGACAAGTCCACCCCGGGGATGTGCCCCTCGGGACGGGAAAGCACCTGAATGTCGGCACCCGACCGGGTCCAGAAGGCCCCCGCGTGCTCGCGAGCCGGCCGGCCGGCCGGGCTGCCACGGTCAGAAAAAGAAAGGGCCCGGAACCGATGGAAACTTCCACCGGTTCCGGGCCCTCTCACTGCGCGCGATACAGGATTCGAACCTGTGGCCTTTGGCTCCGGAGGCCAACGCTCTATCCAGCTGAGCTAATCGCGCAGACTGCCTGTGACGCCGGACAAGTAGCCGAAGTACCTGGCCAACGCAAGCACGCATTCCGACAACGGGTGGCGGGGCGACATCACTCCCGAAGGGAGACGCCGCCCCGCCCGCGCCTACTGGCGCCGACGACGGGCACCCAGGAGAACCAGCCCACCCAGCCCCAGGAGGGCCAGGGAGGCACCACTACCGCCCTCCGTGGACGAGCAGCTCAAGCCGCCGCCGCGCGTCCGGATGTCGCTGCCCAGGTACACGCGCCAGGAGTACGTGGCAGGACTCGGATCCGGGTTGCCGGCCGCATCCTTTGCCCGGACCTCGAGCGACTGGCCGCCCTCCTCCAGCCCGCTGAACACACCATCCGGGGGGCATGCGTCGTAGGCGCCCCGGTTCAGGCTGCACTCGAAGGTGGCTCCCTCTTCCGAAGAGAACGTGAAGGTGGCCGAGGTGCTGCGGATGCGGCTTTCGGGTCCGGACTCGATGACGGTATTCGGACCCGTCACGTCCACGAAGAAGCCCACCTCCTCCGAGCGGTCACTGCTGTTGTTCGCGCGGTCCACGGTGACAAGGCGCACGGTGTGGTCGGTCTCGTCGAGCGCCACCTGCGAGGCAACCTCCCACTGGCCCAGGCTGCTGGTGACCTGTGTCGACGCGACGGGGTCACCGTCCACGAGCACGGTTACCGTGCTGTTCGGCTCGGCCAGTCCCCGGAACAGAGGATTGCGGCTGCCCACGGACAGTCCCGCCCGCGGGGATTCCAGAACGGGCACGTCCGGTCGCCGCGTATCCACGGTCCATTGGTACTCCACCGGATCCAATGACGTGTTCCCCGCCGCATCCCGCGCGGTGACCCGGATGACGTAGGAGCGGTCCTCCAGCCCGGTGCGCTCCACCCTCTGCGAGCACTCGTCGAAGTTCGACGCATCGATGGCGCACTGAAAGGTCACCAGGGGCTCGTCCGCCGAGAACTCGAAGCGGGCGTCAGCGCTGCCGGAGTGCTCCGGCGGCTTCACCGAGAGGGTCACCACCGGGGGGGTCCGGTCCACGCGCCACGGGTAGTTGACCACCGACGCGGTCTCATTCCCCGCCAGGTCCCGTGCCCGCAAGGCGAGGTTGTGCTGCCCCTCCAACAGGTTGTCGAACTGCGCTGTCGGGTTGTCGTTGCTCCCGCACACCGCGAACGGCGCATTGTCGACGCTGCACTCGAAGGCCTCCACGTCCTCGGACTTGGAGAACGTGAAGCGCGCGGTCTGCGAGTTCGTCTGCGCTGGCGGATGCTCCACCACGCCCACCGTCGGCTTGTCCGTGTCGATGACGAACGTCGGGCTCGTCGCGGGGTCGCTGGTGTTCGTGGCAGGGTCCCGCACCTGCGCCGTAAAGGTGTACGTGCCCTGGGCGAGCCCCGTGGGCAACAGGAGGGACCACTGCCCCTGGCCATCGACGACCGTCTCACCCACCTTGATGTTGTTGAAGAGCAGGACCGTGCCATTCCGCTCGGCCATGCCGCGGAAGGTCGGGTTCGAGGTGTTCACTCGTACGGTGCTGCCCACCAGCCGCCCATCGACCGTGAGCGTGGGCCGCGCGGGCTTTTGCGTGTCGATCGTCCACCGGCGGTTGGTGTAGCTCGTGACGTCAGCCGAGTTGTCAGGGTTCTCGGCCCTGACGGTCAGCTCATATTCACCGTCTGCAAGCACGGCCCCGCCACCATCCGGCGCCCCGCCGTCGGGGATGGGGAAGGTGATGGTGTCCTGCCCACTCTCGACCCGGAAGTTCTCGGGTACACCCCCGTCGGTGGTACCGACGCTGCCGGTGAAGATGGCACCCGGCCGCTCCGACTCGAAGACGAAGGTCGAGGTGTTGTCATTGGTAATGGGGTCTGGACCGAACTTGATGCCAATGGTCAGCCTGCCATCGACCACGCGCCAGGCGTATGAAGCCGGCGTCGGGTCCTGGTTTCCCGCCAGGTCGCGCGCGCTGATCAGCACGCTGTGCTCCTGCCTGATGGCGAAGTCCTCCAGGGTGAGGCTGAAGGTGTCGTCCTGGGGCGCCGGGTTGCGCGCCATCACGCAGTCGCTGCCGACGGGTGTTGGCAGCACGCAGCGAATGAACGGCCGGCCATCAGGGCTCACCTGGAACTCGACGACCGAGCCATCGACGGCCTGCGTCACCGAGTTCCGTGCCCTGACGACGAACGTCGCGGTGGTCGAGCTGCTCACCAGCGGCGGGCCCGAGATGAGCTGCGTGTCGGGAGCCTCCGTGTCGACCGTGAACGAGTGGGCCGCGGAAACGGAGCTGGGCGCCGAGTTACCGGCGCGATCCGTCGCCTGCGCGCTTACCGTGTAGCTCTCCTGGGCGAGCGGCCCGGCAACCCGGAGGCTCCAGCTTCCGCCCACGGCGGTGGTCGTCCCAGCAGCCACGCCGCGGATGAAGACCGTCACCGTGCTTCCCGCCTCCGCGGTCCCGGAGACGGTGGGCGAGGTCGTCGCCACGTAGGAGCCCGACGCAGGGCTCAGCACGACGGGCGCCGCGGGTGCAACGGCGTCCACGGTGAAGCGAATCGGGGGATCCGAGTGCGCTCCGATGTTGCCCTCTCCATCCGTGGCGAAGGCGGTCACGGTACGGGGGCCCGGGGCCAGGTCCACCGTGGTTGCCGCCAGGTTCCAGTCCCCCCCAGCATTGGCCTGGGCCGTCCCGACAAAGACCCCATCGACCTCGATGGTGACGGTCGCCAAGGCCTCTGCTCGGCCTGCGATACGGGGCCTCACGACGACCACGTAGGTGTCGGCGGCGGGCACCGTGATGACCGGCTTGCCAGGCGCAGTGGTGTCCACGACAAACTCCCGCGCCTGGCTGAGCGGGCTCGGGCGTCCAGCCGCGTCGCGGACCATGGCCGTGGCCCGATGCGTCCCGTCGGAGATCTGCACCACGGGCGTGACGTCCCAGTTGCCCGTCGTCGGGTCCGCGATGTCCGTCCCGACCTGCACGTTGTCGATGAAAACGGTGACGGTCGTCCCGCGCTCCGCGCCGCCCGTGATGAGCGGGGTGGAATCGTTGGTGCGCGCGGGAGGCAGGTTGAACGTCGGGACAACGGGATTCACCGTGTCCACGCTGAACGACAGGGCCTCGCTCGCCGGACCGGGCCGGCCGGACCGGTCCCGGGCACGGGCGGTGACCGAGTGGGGACCGTCGTCGAGGTCATCCGCGGCGGGAGTCGTGAAGGTCCAGGCACCCCAGGCGTTCGCCACGGCCTCGCCAAGCGGGGTGCCACTGCCGTCGACGCTGACGACCACCGCCGCCCCCGGCTCGGCCGTGCCACTGAAGACCGGGGTGGCCGTATCGAGGGCCTGGCCTGGCGTAGGCGCAAGGATGACCGGTGCGTCCGGTGCCTGCGTATCCACGGTGAAGCCCCGGGCCTGCGAGAACTCACTGACATTGCCCGCCGGTTCCGTGGCGGTGACCGTGAGCACGTGGAAGCCAGGCCCCAGGGCCGTCGCTGGACGAGCGGTCCAGTCCCCGTTCCCGCCGGTCGCCACCACCACGGCGGGGTCCGACGACTCGGGCATGCCGTCGACGTAGAGGTGGATGATGCTGCCAGCCACCGCCGTTCCGCTGAACAAGGGGCGCACGTCCTGCGTTGGAGGATCATCCTCGTCCGGAGTCAGCACCACTGGCGCGGGCGGCCCCTGCTTGTCCAACTCCCACTGGTAGCACGCGGCGGAGGCGGAGGGGTGGCCAGCGGGGTCCGTCGCCTGCACGCAGAACTCGTGCTCCTCCTCCTCCGTCACCTCGACCGCGTGTGGCGACACGCACGGCGAGAAGGGACCCTCAGGATCGAATCCGCACCCGAAGACAGAGTCGCCCTGCGAGGCGTGGAAGGTGAAGACGGCCACGTTCACGTTTGTCGGGTCGTCCGGCCTGGTGTCGATGGTGACAGTCGGCCCCAGGAGGTCCAGCGTGAAGGTAGCCGTGGCGTCCACCGACACGTTGACGGGATCGGCGTCATCGCGGGCGTTGGCCTTCAGCGTGAGGATGGCGCCGTCGACGGAGAGCGCGTCGGCGATGTTCATGCTCACGCTCCACACGCCCGAGGCATCCGCCTCGTCCGTCTCCGTATCCAGCGTGACGGTCTGCTGCTGTGCGTTCGGCGTGGTCACGGTGACCGTCACGAGGCTGCCCGCCTCGGCCGTCCCCTCCACCGTGAACGTGGTGCTGCTCACGAACTGCCCGGTGGGTGCGAGAATCGAGGGGGCCGCTGGATCGTTCGTATCCACGACGAACGAGCGGATCGCCGACAGGGGACTCTCGTTGCCCGCCGTGTCCCTGACCAGCGCGACGACCACGTGAGGCGCACTGTCCAGCGCATTGGCAACGCTCACCTGACGTGACCAGATGCCCGTGCCGTTGGCCCCCGTCGTCACGGGGATGTTGGTCTCCGCCGCCGTCGGGCTGTTGTCGAAAAAGAGGGAGACGGTCAGGCCGGTCTCGAAAGTGGGGACCGTGCCGGAGAAGGTGGGCCGGTCCGTCCCCACCAGGGCGCCTTCGGAGGGAGCCCCGATCACGGGCCGGGTGGGCGGGGTGGAATCCACCGACCACGAATGGCTTTCCTCGTCGTGATTGCCGGCGGCGTCATAGGCCCTGATGCGTGCGGTGTAGGGCGTGGATCTGTCCGCCGCAGTGAAGACCCAGGGACTATCGCAGAGCTTGAACGGGTATAGGCCGTCCAGTTGGCACTCGAATCGGGTACCCGGTCCCGTCTCGTTCGAGCTGAACACGAACGTCGCGGTGGTCGTCCGCGAGGGGTCAGCGGGAGAGCTGGAGATGGTCAAGGTCGGAGCCGCGGTGTCCACCGTGAACGTGGTGTCCACGCTCCGAACGCTCTTCGCCCCGAGGTGGAGGGCCTCGGCCGACACCGTGTGCTGGCCCGCCAGGGGCGTCCCCGCGTAGGTAAAAGTGAAGACGCCGCTGCTGTCCGCGCTCACGGGCGCGTTGGGGGGCGTGGCGCGCGAGCCGTCCACGAAGAGGTGGACCTGGGCGAAGGGGATGGTGGTGCCCTTGAACACGGGAAGCGGCTGAGCAATCCGGGAGCCATCGACGGGCTGGGTCACCACCGGCGCCGGAGGGACTTCGTACTTCTGCGGCAGGAAGAGCGCCGGCCCGGACCGGCTTCCCACGGTTGCCGCGGTGGGCTCCGCGCCAAAGTGGCCTCCGGTGGACGTCGTACCCGCCAGCCCCGCCACCGCGGAGGGATTGCAGGTGGTCGAAGAGGCCTGGAAGAACACCCGGCCACCGCCGCCACCGCCACCGGGGGCGACGGCGGAATTGGTGTTGTTGCCGCCCGCACCGCCTCGGGCCTCGATGACATTGCACGTGGACGCCCCACCGAGCCGCAGGTGGATGGTACCGCCGCCACCGCCGCCGCCCGCGCCCTGCGCGGTGGGGGCGGGGGTCGCGCCTGAAGCGGAGAGCGTTGCCTGCGTGGCCATGGACAAGGAGCCAGCGCGGATGAAGATGATGCCACCTCCGGCGGCGCCCGAGCCTCCACTGGCGGTCCTGCCGTGGCCGGCACCACCACCCCCGCCCAGCGTCAGTCGATCCGAGAGGACCGCGCTGTTCAGCGGTGCGCCACCCAGACCTCCCAGGCCTGCTCCAGCCGTGTCGGCATCGCCGCCCCGTCCTCCGAACCCACCGTTGGCGCCACCGCCACCTCCGGCGCGCACGCACACGCCACCGCCGCCACCGTTGGCCATGTTGGCCGTGCCCCTGCTGGTGGCCGCGAAGTCGTCGATGTACACCCCTTCGCCGCGCCGGGCCGCCAATGACCCCGCGGCGGAGCTCAGGCACGTGAGGGGACTGCTGGCGCCATCCGTCTCCCCAGGCGCCCCCAGGAAGCCCTTCCCGTCCGCGCTGATCTTTCCGGTGAGATCGAGGGTGACCACGCCCTGAGCCAGAAAGGCCAGGACGCCGCCCATCTTGTCCCCGTGATTCCAGGTGCCCGCGACCAGGCTCGCTCCGTCTTCGACGGTGACGGCAGAGTACTGCGGGACATGGACAACCTGCGTCCACGCTGGCGGATACGTATTGACGAGCTGGCGGTCCAGCGTGAGGTCGTTGTGGGGGTCGTCGCGCACTGCAGTGACACGCGCCAGCTCCCAGCGTCCAATCCCGCCGCTATCGAGGCTCACGGCGCTGTCCGAGCCAGTGCCCGGTTTCGCGGCGCCCATCTGGATGACCATCACCAGGCTGTTCTGGGGAAAGCGGTCGCTGGGCTTGTTGCCAGCCCCGGTCTGCACCGTCTCCACCTCCAGGACGCTCGTCCCGCCAACCACGGCCATGGATTCGAGCTGGGCGTACTTGTTGATGACCGTGTTCGGAGCGGACACCAGCAGGGGGACGCTGCCAGTGCCCAGCCCGAACTCATCCGGGTCGGCCGAGGCTGTCGCGGCCAGCAACACACCGCCGAGGAGCAGCGCCTTCGCAATCGAGGCTCTCATAATCTGTCCTGATCTCCTGGACCGGGGGCCCGGCTACTGCCGGGGGCTCCCCGCCTTCTCCTGCTCCGGGTCCACGACAATGAACTCCACACGGCGGTTGTTCTCACGGCCGATGGAGGTCGCATTGGTATCGATGGGGCGGTCCTGTCCGTAGCCCTGGGCCTGCAGCCGCTCGGAGGGAACGCCCTTGCTGATGAGGTACTGGCGCACGGCCTCCGCACGGGCCTGGGACAGCCGGCGGTTGTCGGCCGGGAAGCCACGGTCATCCGTGTGCGCGCCCACCACGACGAGCGGCATCTCCGGGTGCTCCTTGATGACGCGCGCCACCCAGTCCAGCGGCCCGAACGAGCTGGGCAGGACTCGGGCCTGGGACGGCTCGAAGAAGACCTTGCCCAGCATCACCAGCCTGCCAGGCCTGATTTCCACCAGCGCCTGCACGTGCCCGGGGCAGCCCTTGTTTTCCGAGACGCCCGCCTCGTTCGCGCAGCTATCCACGCGGTTGGGCACGCCGTCCTTGTCCGAGTCGGACTCCGGGCAGCCGTTGCGCTCGGGCGGGCCGGCCTCGTTGGGGCACTCGTCCTTGTCGTTGTCGATGCCGTCCTTGTCCGTGTCGCGCACCGGGCATCCCCGGTTGTCCGCGGGCCCCGGGTCATTGGGGCAGCTGTCAGTCTCGTCCGGCGTCTCGTCCTTGTCCGCGTCGCGCAGCGGGCAGCCCTGGTTCGCCGCCAGGCCGGGCTCGAAGGGACACGCATCCAGCATGTCTTCCAGGCCGTCGCCGTCCGTGTCCTGGGCCGAGCAGCCCTTGCGTGCCACGTCGCCGGGCACCGTGGGGCACCGGTCCGCGATGTTGCGCACGCCGTCGTTGTCCTCGTCCATGTCCGGGCACTCCTCCAGCGTGTGCGGCAGCCCGGGCTCGCAGTTGACCGAGGACTCCCCCGGCCCGCGCCGGGGCGTCGCGTCGCCGTAGGCCCCGCCCACCATCATCCGGAACAGCGGCGTGCCTGGCGCCGAGCCCACCCCCACGCCCAACATGGCGAACATCTCGAAAGTGGGATTGACGAGGTAGCGAACTCCGGGCAGCAGCTCCGCGGCTCCCGGCTGGTCCGTCAGCGGCACCATGCCCCGGACATTCATCTCCCAGCGCAGCCGCCGACCCGTGGTGGCGATGGCCGCGCCGATACGCAGCTCGTTGCCAATCTGGTCCTGGGCCACCGACGAAATCTGGGTGATGCGCTGCCGCAGGCGGCGCATGAAGCCCACTTCCAGGCCCGCGCGAATGAAGCCGAAGTGGCGGCCCACCATCAGCTTGGGGGCCAGCCGCAACATGCCGCTGTCCCGAGCCAGCGTCGCCGCGCTCCCCACCGGCAGCCCCGCCCCCAGCTCCATCGACAGGTCGACACCGCCCGCCTCGTCCTGCGTCAGCAGCCCCACCCGCGCCGTGGCCGTGGGCGTGCCGAGCCCGAACGCCGACGGCGCCGCATAGCCCGTGTCCGCCAGGTCCCCCGTGGTCTGGAACACCATCGGCACCTGCAGCATCAGCTGGAGCCAGTCCGTCACGGCGTACGCCACCGCCGCATGCGTGGTGGCCCGCCCACCGACGATGGTGAAGGCCTCTCCATCCAGGTCCAGGAGCAGCGGGCTGTGCGCGTAGGCCGCCACCAGCGAGACGCGGTAGTCCCCCGCCGGCAGCAGCTCACCCATGCCCACCACCAGGGAGCCTTCCGCGCCGGGGTTCAACTCCAGCCGCTCCAACTCGAAGTTCGGAAGGACCGTCTGGGACACGGCCGCCGTGGACGTCAGCGCCAGAGCCAGCGCGAGTCCGCGGTGCAGGAGCTCTCTTCTTCTCATGGTTCTCCCGGGTGGAAGCCGTCTGGGTATCCCGGAGCTACCCGCGGTTTCAAGCCGGCCCCCCTTTTCCACTCTACACCGAAACCCGACTTCGGCCGGATGGCCCTGCCGAATTCGCCCGGCTGCTCTTTGGCGCCAATGAAAATTTCGCGTCAGCCCTCCTTGGTACGCCAATTCATGGCATGCTGTTCCACCACTCACGGGCCACGCACTTCATGCGGGGCCTTGCGCCGGGGGATCCCGAGATGATCGCGAACGCCGCCTTGCTCGCCAATCAGGCCGAGTTCGAGTTCCAGGCAGGTGCCTTCACCTCGGGAGAGCTGGCAGTGCTCGGCTTCGAGGCAGAGGAGACGCTGTCCCAGCCCTACGCGGTGGAGGTCGCCCTCGCGGCGAAGCCCGACGTGGAGGTGGAGGAGAAGTCGCTGCTGGGCAAGGACGCGCGCCTCACCATCATGCTCGGAGACGGCACCGCGCGCTTCTTCCACGGAATCGTGTCGCGCATGTCCCGCTGGGACGAGGGCAGCGGCCCCGAGCGCCGCCGCTACCGCGCCACCGTGGTGCCGCGCCTGTGGACGCTCCGCCACCGCCGCAAGAGCCGCATCTTCCAGGAGCTCACCGTCCCGCAAATCGTCCACAAGGTGCTGGACGAGGCCAAGGTGGAGCACCGGCTCGCCCTCAACGGCACCTACCCCAAGCGCGACTACTGCGTGCAGTACCGCGAGTCGGACCTGGACTTCGTCTCCCGCCTCCTCGAGGAGGAAGGCATCTTCTACTTCTTCGAGCACGCCGAGGAGGCCCACATGATGGTGCTGGGTGACGGCGACTCCGCCAACCCCGCCATGCAGGGTGACTCGAAGCTCGTCTTCCGCGAGCGCAGCCACATGGTGGCCTCGGCGGAGTACGTGCACGAGCTGGTGGCGCGCACGGAGGTACAGCCCGGCGCCGTGGTGCTGCGCGACTACAACTTCCTGCGCCCCTCGCAGGACATGAGCACCGCCACGGAGGCCGAGGGTGCCGAGACGGCGCTCGAAATCTACGACTACCCCGGCCGCTACGATGAAACGGGCTCCGGCAAGGGCCTCACCAAGGTGCGCCTGGAGGAGCTGCGCGCGCGCGCGGAGACGGTGACGGGCGCCAGCTACAGCCGCCGCATCTGCGTGGGCCACTCCTTCGAGCTGGCCGAGCACCCCGACGAGGTCCTCAACCGCAAGTACCTGCCAGTCTCCGTGCGGCACATCGGCCAGCAGTCGGAAGCGCTGAGCATCGAGCAGGGCTCGCTGCGCAGCCGCGAGGGCTACCGCAACGAGTTCCTCTGCCAGCCGGCCGAGGTGCCCTTCCGCCCGCCCCGCGTGACGCCCCGCCCGGTGATTCCCGGCGCCCAGACGGCCATGGTGGTGGGCCCCGCGGGCGAGGAAATCCACACCGACGAGCACGGCCGCATCAAGGTCCAGTTCCACTGGGACCGCGAGGGCAAGAAGGACGACAAGAGCTCGTGCTGGATTCGCGTCAGCCAGGCCTGGGCGGGCCCGGGCTGGGGCGCGCTGTACCTGCCGCGCATCGGCCATGAAGTGGTGGTGGAGTTCCTCGAGGGCGACCCGGACCGGCCCATCGTCACCGGCAGCGTCTACAACGGGCAGAACCCCACCCCCGTCGACCTGCCCGGCAGCAAGACGCAGAGCACCCTGCGCTCCAGCTCCAGCCCCGGCGGAGACGGCTCCAACGAGCTGCGCTTCGAGGACGCCGCCGGCTCCGAGCTCGTCTATCTGCACGCGCAGAAGGACTTCAACATCATCGTCGAGAACGACAAGACGCAGGAGGTCCGCGGCAACGAGACGCTCCTCGTGAAGAAGGACCGCTCGCGCGTCATCGAGGGCAACCAGTCCCTCGAGGTGCTGAAGAACGACGACAGCACCATCCACGGCAACCAGACGCTCGCCGTCACCGGCAACCGCTCCACCACCGTCACCGGCAACCACACCGAGGCCGTCGTCGGGGACCAGTCCATCAGCGTCAGCGGCAACCAGAGCCTCAACGTGGCCATGGCCTCCGCGGAGACGGTGGGCCTGGGGAAGATGGTCAACGTGGGCGGCGCGCTCGCCCTCACCGTCGGCGCCGCCTTCAACGAGCTGGTGGGCGGCCTCAAGTCCGAGCAGGTCGGCGGCGCCAAGGTGGAAGTCGTGGGCGCCAAGAAGTCCGAGACGGTGAAGGGCTCGCGCTCCATGCAGGTGGGCGGAGACCTCTCCGAGGAGGTCGGCAAGTCCCGCACCCTCAAGGTGGAGAAGGACCTGCTCATCAGCGTGGGCGGGAAGATGAACCACGCCACCAAGGACGGCTACACCCTGTCCGCCAAGGAAATCTCCCTGGTCGCCCAGGAGCAGTTCACCCTCAAGGTAGGCTCCGCCACCCTTCAGGTGAAGAAGAACGGGGACGTCGTCCTCAAGGGCGCAAAGATTGAAGTCACCGCCAGCGGCGACATCATCATCAAGGGCTCGAAGATTTCGGAGAACTAGCGGCAGTCAGGCAGGCGTTGGGGGGGTGGCTTGAAACCAGTCCGTCCTGTCTGGCAGTTTACGCTTTGCACGTAACCGCCTGGTGTTACGGGCGCTCTTTCCAAGGATTCTGGATGTTGGCGCATAGACACACTGGCGCCGTGACGGGGGGGCAGGCCGTCCGGTGTCTTCGGTGGGGTGTGGTCGTCGCGCTCGCGCTCGTCCTGGGCGGGAGCACCGGCTGCGCGAAGCGCGTGCCCCAGGCGTGTGAGACGCCCCCTCCCTTCCAGGTCGTCGTGGATGCCGCGGAGCAGCTCAACCCGGACGCGCGCGGGCGCTCGCTGCCCACCGTGGTGCAGATCGTCCAGCTCAAGGACAGCGTCAAGCTGGAGCGCGCGGGCTTCAAGGACCTGTGGGGCAAGCCGGAGGAGCTCCTCAAGGAGGACCTCCTGCAGGTGGCGGAGGTGGTGGTGCCGCCAGGCCGGCAGGTGAAGCGCTGGGTCCAGCGGGATCCGAAGGCGCGCTTCGTGCTGGCCATGGGGCACTTCCGCCAGCCGCTGGGCTACTCGTGGCGCACCGTGGCGGTGCTGCCGGTGGTGGAAGAGTCGCAGTGCGTGGAGCGTCCCGCCGGAGACCAGGGTGAGCCGAAGCCGGAGGACGAGGTGTTCCGCTACCGGCTGCAGGGCTACCAGATCGACTTGATGCTCCGTCCCGTCTCACGGGCGCCGGAGCCCCAACCCCAAGCGGGCGACAGCGCGTCGCCGCGGAGAGACGTATGAAGTCCGTGCAGCGAGTCGTGTGGTCGGAGGGCATGTTCATGAGCCCCCACCACCTCCAGCAGCAGGACCTCTACCACGAGCAGCTCCTGGACGTGCGCCTGGCGGCGATGGAGCCGTACCCCTGGGGCGTGGTGGCCCTGGAGCTGGACATGGAGGCGCTGCGCGCCGGCCAGGTCCAGCTGGCGCGCTTCGTTGGCGTGCTCCCGGACGGGCTGCCGGTGTCCTTCGAGGCCGGTGACGCCGAGGCCCCTCCCGCGCGCCCCGCGGAAGGCTACTTCCCTCCCGCGCAGCGCACGCTGGACGTGTACCTGGGCGTGCCGCGCGAGCGCAGCGGCGTGGAGAGCTTCGGCAGCGGGGAGCGGCTGGGCGGCAGCCCGCGCTACACGCCCGCGGCGCGCCCCATCAGCGACCTGACGGCCTCCACCTCCATCTCCCAGGTGGCCTTCGGCCAGCGCAACGTGCGGCTCCTGTTCGGCACCGAGCCGCGCGACGACTTCGACGCCATCAAGCTGTGCGAGCTGTCCCGCGACAAGTCGGGGAACCTGACGCTCGTCGACACGTACATCCCCCCGAGCCTGCGCATCGACGCGGCGCCGTTCATCATGAACGAGCTGCGCACGCTGTTGCGGCTGATGGTGTCCAAGCAGCGCCAGCTGTCCTCGCGGCGCCGGCACCGGGACGCGTCCGCGCTGGAGTTCACCGCGGGCGACGTGACGCTCTTCCTGGAGCTCAACGCGCTCAACGGCACCATCCCCTACCTCCAGCACGCGCTGGACGCGGGCAACCTGCGGCCGCGTGACGTGTACCTCACGCTCCTCCAGACGGCAGGGCAGCTGTGCACCTTCTCCGTGAGCGCGGACCCGTCCACGCTGCCCTCGTTCCAGTACACCAACCTCCGGGCCACCTTCGAGGAGCTGTTCCGCCGCATCACCGACCTGATGCGCTCGGTGGCGCTGGAGCAGTGCCTGACGGTGGACCTGTCGGTGGGCACCGACGGCATGTTCCGCGGCCGGCTGGAGGACGAGCGGCTGGAGCGCTGCGGCCAGTTCCTCCTGGCCGTCCGCAGCGAGCTGCCGGAGCGCACGGTGGCGGAGCAGCTGCCCAAGCTCTCCAAGGTGGCCGCGTGGGACGACATCCGCGCGCTGCTCCAGGCCGCCGCGCCCGGCGTGCCGCTGGCGGTGACGTACCGCCCGCCGCCCGAGGTACCGGTGCAGCCGGGCACCGTCTACTTCAGCCTCAGCCTGAACGACGGCTACTGGAAGAACGTGATGCGAGACCGGAATCTCGCGCTCTACCTGCCGCAGCCCTTCGACGCGAGCCGCACCAGCGTGGAGCTGCTCGCGGTCCCCACCGCCAATCGCTGACGCCCTGCCCTGCCCATGGACCGAGTCACTGAAGCCACGAAGGATTGTTTCGACGCCGCCATTCAGTTGCGCGGCTCGGATGCAGCGGCCGTCCCCCCGCCGGAGACACTGCACCACCGCCTGCGCGGAGTGGTGGACGAGCTGCTGCGGCGCGCCGCGGTGCTGGGCTTCAGCCATCAGGACGCGCAGGACATGGCGTACGCGATGGTGGCGCTCATCGACGAGGTCGTCCTCGGCCGGCCGGAGGAGTACCGGCAGTTCTGGAGCTCCAACCCGCTGCAGCTCCACTACTTCAATGAAAACGTCGCCGGTGACGGCTTCTTCAGCCGGCTCAACACCGTGCGCAAGGATCCGCACCGCGCCGAGGTCTTGCAGGTCTACTACCTGTGCATGCTCTTCGGCTTCCAGGGCCGCTACCGCATCCGCGGCGGTGAGCTGGAGCTGATGACGCTCATCGACACGGTGCAGAAGGACCTGGAGCGCGCGCGCCCCTTCGACTTCGACGTGCTGTCGCCCCACGGCGAGCGCCCCACGGAGTCGCTGCTGTCCAAGCGCAAGAAGGCCTCCATGCTGGCCATCTCCGGCGGCGCGCTGGCGGTGGCGGTGCTCTTCTACGGAGTGCTCCAGTTCTTCATCAACGACACGGTGGGTGAGCTGAAGAGCCGCATCGAGGTCCACGCAGCCAAGAACACGGCCAGCACGGGCGGCAACGCCGCGACGGCCTCCACGGGGGATGCGCCATGATGGCGTACCTGCTGCCACTCCTGGGCATTGGCGCGCCCATCTTCGTCCTGCTGAGCTTCCTGAACTTCACGCCGAAAGAGGCGGCCCTCTTCGCCGCGCTCGCGGGCCTCCTCGCCATGGGCGTCGTCTGGCTCGTCAAGCGCATCCGCGCGCGCCGCGCCGCCAAGAAGCTGGAGGGCGCGCTGGCGACACAGGCGGAGGAGCAGACCGCCACCGTGCGCCCGGACCTGCAGCCTGAAATCAAGGCCATGCAGGCCGAGTTCACCAAGGCGGTGGAGGCGCTGAAGACCTCCAAGCTGGCGCGCGGCGGCAAGGACGCGCTGGCGGTGCTGCCCTGGTACCTCATCGTCGGGCCCCCGGGCGCGGGCAAGAGCACGGCGCTGCGCAACTCCGGGCTGAAGTTCCCCTACCTCTCCGCGCGCGGCGGCGTGCGCGGCGTGGGCGGCACGCGCAACTGCGACTGGTGGCTCACCAACGAGGCCGTCATCCTCGACACGGCGGGCCGCTACACCAGCGCCGAGGAGGACCGCCCGGAGTGGCTGGCCTTCATCGACACGGTGGCCAAGCACCGCCCCGGCCGTCCCATCAACGGCCTCATCGTGGCCATCAGCGTCAGCGAGCTGATGAACGCGGACCCGCAGGCCGTGGGCGAGATGGGGCAGACCATCCGCGAGCGCATGGACGAAATCACGACCCGGCTGAAGATGCTGGTGCCGGTGTACGTGATGATCACCAAGTGTGATTTGCTCCCCGGCTTCGTGGAGATGTTCTCCGACTTGTCGCGCGTGGAGCGCGGGCAGATCTGGGGCTTCACGGTGCCCGTGGAGCAGCAGCGCGAGGCGAGCACGGACCTGTTCCGCGAGCGCTTCGACGAGATGCTCTCCGTGCTGGAGCAGCGCTCCCTGCGCCGCCTGGGCCAGGAGCGCCGGCTGGAGACGCGCGAGAACATCTACGGCTTCCCGCAGAAGTTCGACGCGCTCCGGAAGAACCTCGCCGAGTTCCTGCAGCCGCTCTTCCTGGAGAACGTGTTCCAGGACACGCCCGTCTTCCGCGGCCTGTACTTCAACAGCGGCACGCAGGACGTGCGCTCGGTGGACAAGGTGTCCCCGTCCGCCGCGGAGCTGTTCGGCAGCACCAACGGCCGGGCGCAGACGGACGGCGCCACGGAAGGCCGCAGCTACTTCCTCTGGGACGTCTTCACCAAGGTGATGTTCCAGGACCAGCAGATGGCGGTGCGCAGCTCGCTGGAGGAAGCGAGGGTGCGCCGGCAGGGGCTGGTGCTGGCCAGCGCCGCCCTGGCGGCCACCGCACTGCTGCTGTCGCTGCCCACCCTGTCCTTCTTCCAGAACCGCGCCATGGCGCAGGCGGTGACGAAGGCCATCACCGACGTGAGCCTGGACCCGCGCGACGACATCCGCCGCGTGGAGGACCTGACTCCGTTGCGCAACCGGCTGCAGGAGCTGACCGAGTACGACGAGAGCAGCCCGCCCCTGTGGATGCGCTTCGGCCTCTACCAGGGTGACAAGATGCTGCCGCAGGCGCGGCAGTTCTATAACGCCGCCCTGCGCCGCGTGCTGCTGGGCAAGCAGTTCGAGCTCACCCAGCAGCGGCTGGACGCCTTCGGGAAGAACCCGGACCTGCTCACGGTGCGCAGCGACACCGAATACAGCAAGCACTTCGACGCGTACCGGCAGTACTTCGACGACCTGAAGCTGTACCTGCTGGCGACGACGCCGAGAGATCCGAGCGAACCGGAGCTGGACGAGACGCAGCAGAAGTGGCTCGTGCAGCAGATCGTCAACCACTGGAAGCGCGTGCGGGGTGACGCGGTGGACGAGCGGGCGGTGGAGAACCACGCATCCACGTACCTGCGCATGCTCGCCCACGAGCAGATGCTGCCGGAGGAGCAGAAGCCCGCGCGGGCCGAGCGCATCGCCTTCTCGCGTGAGAAGGGCGTCATCATCGCGGCGCGGCGCTCGCTCAACAACGTGCCCCTGGTGCGCCTGGAGCTGGCGCAGCTGGTGGCCAACGTCAGCAACGAGTTCCCGGACGTGACACTGGAACAGCTGGTGGGCTCCGTGCCGGAGATGAGCGCGCCCCAGCGGGTGCGTGGCGCCTTCACGCGCAACGCCTATGACCAGGTCATCCGCCAGCGGCTGGAGCTGGCCTTCCAGGACCAGCAGTCCTGGGTGCTGGACCGCGACGAGAAGGTGGACGCGGTGGAGTCCCGCCGCGAGCTGCGCACGCGCTACTTCGAAACCTACCAGCAGGAGTGGAAGGACTTCCTCAGCTCCATCCGGGTGCAGGCGCCGCAGAACCTCACGCAGATGGAGAGCCTGCTCACCAACCTGACGCGCGGCAAGCCCAAGCCCTACGGTCGGCTCTTCCGCGCGCTCGCCTACAACGTCCAGCTGGACAAGCGCGAGAAGGCGGTGGAGTCCGCGACCAGCCGGCTGCCCAGGCCGCTGCAGGGCCTGTTCGGCTCGGACCCGGCCAGGGCCGTGGATCCGCAGAGGGAGCTGCTGGACGCCAACTCTCCCTCGGGCGCCGAGGAGATGACGGCGCGCGACCTGGAGCGCGAGTTCGCCTCGCTCATCCGCTTCACCACGGAGACGGCGAAGACGGAGGACGGCGAGGAGTCGCTGACGGCGCTGGACTCGTACGAGGACCAGCTCGCCACGGTGCAGACCACGCTGCTGGCGGTGAAGGACAAGCCGGCCGAGTCGGGCGTGCTGCTGGACAAGATTGAGTCCACCCGCACCAACGTGGAGATGCTGGTGCGCAAGCAGTCGGACAACGTCGCCATCTTCGAGCGGCTGCTCCTGCCGCCCTTCCAGGAGATGCGCTCGGTGGTGTTCGAGGGCACGGCGGATGCGAAGAGCAAGCTGTTCTGCGAGCAGGTGGTGTCCACGTACGGGCAGGCCTTCAAGGGGCTCTACCCGTTCGACCGGACGTCGCAGAAGGACGCGCCGCTGCCGGAGGTGGCCGAGTTCCTACGGCCCGAAGGTGGCCTGGTGCGCAAGTTCGTCAAGGAGCAGCTGCTGGAGGACGTGGTGGCCACGGGCCGCAAGTGGGAGTTCACCTCGTCCGGTGGCTCCATGTTCCGGCCGGAGCTGCTCACCTTCCTGGAGAAGCAGGGCGCGCTGGCCACCACGCTCTTCCCGGGTGGGGACACGGTGGACCCGCTGGTGCGCTTCCAGGTGCGCCTGCGTCCGGGCATCTCTTCGGACGGCACCGCTTCGCAGATCTCCTCCATCACCTTCACGCTGGACGGCACGGACGAGACGTACCGCAACGGTCCGGACACGGTGTGGAAGCCGATGATCTGGCCGGGCCAGGCCGGCAAGCTCGGCGCGCGCATCCTCGTGCAGAGCGCGGACGGCGCCACGGAGACGGCGCTGGAGGCCGAGGGTGAGTGGGGCCTGTTCCGCCTGCTGGAGCGCGTGAAGCGCATCGAGCCCAGCGCGGACGGCCGCTACTTCACGGCCACGTGGGAAATCGAGGAGATGAACGGAGCGCTGGTCTCCATCGACTTCCGCCCCGAGCGCACCGCCAACCCGTTCTTCGGGCTGGGGGGCAACACCTCGAAGCTGCTGGCCATCTTCCGGGATCCGGGCCTGCAGCCGCCCGCGGGCATCGCGAGGAAGAAGGCCGGCTGCGGAATCCAGGCCATCGCCGGTGGCGGAGTCCCCTGACATGACGGTGCAGTCGCCTCGCATCGGCCTGTTGGGCAAGACGCCCCGCCAGGCCGAGTTCATCCGGCTCAACGCCGCCACGCCCCTCGCCCTCCAGCTCTACGGCTGGATGGAGGAAGGGGTGGAGCGCGCGCGGCGGGCCCGGGTGGACCTGCCCTCGGAGCCGGTGAGCTTCGTGTTCACCGCGCCGGGACAGAAGCAGGCGCTGGTGGGGTTGATGTCGCCCAGCGTCGACAGCGTCGGGCGGGCCTTTCCGCTGGCTGTCTTCACCGAGGTGGCCTCGGCGGCCACGGCCCCGCGCTTCGCGCTGACGCCGGAGGCCTTCCAGCCCTTCCTCCGCGCGGCGGCCGTCCTGGCCCGCTCCGCGGCGGAGCTGGAGGTGCCGCAGTTGCTGGAGCGCGCGGCGGCGCTTCCCCTTCCCGGGCCGGGTGACTTCAGCGTGGCGCAGCGGCTTCGCGACGCCGCGCTGGCGGAGCACCACACCCAGGACCTGCTCGGCCCGGTGGTGGAGGGCACTCCGGACGGCGGTCGCTACTACGCGCTGCACACCTTCCTCACCGCGTGCGTCGGCGAGCGCGGTCGCGAGCAGTCCCCGGCCGGCGTGGCACTGGACTGCCCGCTGTCCACTCGCGTGGGCCCGGTGGCGTGGCTGGAGCTGTCCTCGCGCCTGCTGCGCTGGCCGAGCCAGCCTCCCGCCTTCTTCTGGTCCGAGGGCGAGCGGCCCCGGCTGCTGCTCAGCCTGGGCGCGCCCATCCCCGCCCTCTTCCTGGCCCTGGCCCAACCCGGCCGCCCGGGCGCCCAGGTGTGGCCGCTGCGCACGGAGCGGCCCGCCGCCATCGACAACGCGCGCAAGGGCCTCAAGGCCGCCGCGCGCCAGGTCATCGACGCTCCCACCACCACCCTGGAGCAGCTGCTGCGCGCGCTGGCTCCGTGACACCGAACGCCCGCCATATGCCGCCCACCCTCGAAGAGCTTCGCGAGCGTGCCCGTCCCTGGGCCGAACCCGTGCCTGGCGGCGCCCCCGCCGGAGTGCAGGCGAAGCACGAGCCGGCCTATGAAGCCATCACCACGGAGGTGGCCAGGCTGGAGTCCCCGGCCAGCGCCGGTGTGCGCTGGGACGACGTGGTCCAGGGCGCGGGCGAGCTGCTGAAGGGCACCACCAAGGACCTCTGGCTGGCGGCGTACATGGCCTACGGCCTCTACGCCACGCGCGGCCTGGACGGCGCGGCCACCGGCACCGCCGTCCTCCTCGAGGTGACCGAGCGGTACTGGCCGGACCTCTACCCCGAGCTGAAGCGGCTGCGAGGCCGAGCCAACGCCGTCGGCTGGTTCGTCGAGCGGATGGGCCGCATCCTCCCCTCGGTGGACCAGGCCACGGTGAGCGCGGAGTCCCTGGAGGCGCTGGCCATCGCCATGAAGCGGCTGGCGCAGGTGTCCCGTGAGCGCTTCGCCGACTCGGCCCCCGCCTTCGGCCCAATCCAGGACGCCATCGCCCGGCTGCGCGCGGGGCTGCCCCCTCCCCCCGAGCCCGCGCCCACGCAGGACTCCTCGCAGTCGGCCACGAACGAGGAGGCCGCATCCGCCCACGCGAACGGCGCTTCCACGCACGGTGCCACCGGGAACGAGGCTTCCGCGAACAACACCGGTGGTAACGGCGCTTCCGCCCACAATGCCGGCGGAAACGGTGCGGGCGCGCACGGTGCCGGTGGTGACGGTGCTGCCGCGCACGGCGTCGGCGGGAACGGCGCCTCCGGGAACAGTGCGTCCGCGAAGGGGGCCTCCGGGAACGGCTCTGCCGCGAAGGGTGCCGCAGGGCACGCGGCCGGCGGGAACGGTGCCGCAACGAAGGGGGCCTCGGGCAACGCCACCTCTGGGAACACGGCCGGAGCGAACGCCGCGGCGAACGCGGGCACCGCCGCCGCGAACACCCTGAAGGCCTCCGCCGGGAAGCCCGCCACGCAGGCCGCCGCCGCGCCCGTGGTGGTGCCTGCCCTCCCGACGCTGCCGGCCTCACCGGACCTGTCCAGCGCGGAGGCGGTGACGGACTTCCTTCGCACCGTGGGCACCGCGCTGCTGGGCGCCGCCGGGGCCCTGCGCCGCGCGAGCGTCGAGGACCCGCTGTCCTACCGGCTGCTGCGCACGGGCCTGTGGCTGCACCTGTCCCGCCCGCCCGCCACCGGCGCCAACGGCCGCACGCCGCTCCCGCCGTTTCCGGCCGCGCTGCACACCAAGCTGGAGACGCTGGAGTCCAACCAGCGCTGGGCCGACCTGCTGGACGAGGCCGAGTCCGCCCTGGGCCAG
Source organism: Pyxidicoccus trucidator (assembly GCF_010894435.1). Lineage (NCBI taxonomy): Bacteria > Pseudomonadati > Myxococcota > Myxococcia > Myxococcales > Myxococcaceae > Pyxidicoccus > Pyxidicoccus trucidator. The sequence continues at coordinate 124,784 of NZ_JAAIXZ010000020.1, forward strand.
CACCGCTTCGCCCTCGGCCTCCACCGCTTCAGCGCCGCCGCCCTGACGGGCCTGGGCGAGGCGCACACCGCCGCCCGCGCGGCGCTGGTGCAGGAGCTGGGCGCCCAGCTGCGCCGCATGCCCGGCACGGAGGAGCTTGTCGCCGCCAACGGCACGCCCCTCACCGACGAGGCCACCCGCGCCTGGCTGCGCGCGGAGGTGCTCCCCGCGAGCCCCACCACCACGTCCTCCGGCGCGGGCGTGGCGCTGGCCCTGCCGTCGCTCTCGCTCCCGACGGAAGCGTCCAGCATCGGAAGCGGACCTGCCCTGGAGGAGGAGGCCCGCTCGCTGCTCGCCGCGGGCCGCGTCCACGAAGCCGTCACCCTGTTGCAGGGCGCCGTCGTCTCCGCCACCACCGGCCGCGCCCGATTCCTCTCACGACTGACCTTGGCGCGGCTGTGCGCCAATGCGGGACAGCTCCCGCTCGCCCGTGCCGTCTACGACGCGCTCGACGAGGAGGTGTCTGCCCATTCTCTCGACACCTGGGAGCCGGCCCTCGCGGCCGCGTGCCTCGAAGGCTGGTTGTCGACCCGAACCCCTGGGGAAAAGGAGGGGGGACGGGTGGCAGCAAAAGTTCGAAACCGGTATCGTCGTCTAGCGCGGTTGGATTCTTCTGCCGCGTTGCGCGTCGGCGCCTGATGCAACCCTGTTGTACCGCGGCGAAGCTCCTCCCCATGCGACGCCCGCGCCACCAACGCAGCACCCAAGGAGAATGCCGCAGATGAGCAAAGAGAGTTCTGTCGCCCCTACCGAGCGCGTCAACATCGTCTACAAGCCCGCCACGGGCAACGCCCAGGAGCAGGTGGAGCTGCCGCTGAAGGTCCTCATGATGGGGGACTACACGGGCCAGGCCGATGACCGTCCGCTCGAGCAGCGCGCGCCCATCAACGTCGACAAGGCCAACTTCAACGAAGTGATGGCCCAGCAGAACCTGAAGGTCACCCTCACCGCCGCGGACAAGCTCGCCGGTGACCCGAACGCGACGATGAACGTCACGCTCCAGTTCAAGAACCTGGCCGACTTCTCCCCGGAGAGCGTCGTCAACCAGGTCCCCGAGCTCAAGAAGCTGCTCGAGCTGCGCAGCGCGCTCAACGCCCTCAAGGGGCCCCTGGGCAACCTGCCCGCGTTCCGCAAGAAGCTGCAGTCGATGCTCGCCGACGAAGAGGGCCGCAAGGCGCTCATCAAGGAGCTGGGCCTCAAGGACGAGACCAAGTAGCCCTTTCCGGGGGATTTGAACCACCATGGCTAACGAGACCCAGACCCAGAAGTCCACGGGCGTCGCCGCTGACGCCTCCCTGTCCCTCCTCGACGAGATTCTGTCCGAGGCCAAGCTCAAGCCGAAGGACGAGGGCTATGACGTCGCCAAGCGCGGCGTGCAGGCCTTCATCACCGAGATGCTGGCGCCGCACCGCTCCGAGGAGCGCGTGGACAAGGCCCTCGTCGACGCGATGATTGCCGAAATCGACAAGCGCCTGTCCGCGCAGGTCAACGAAATCCTCCACGCCAAGGAGTTCCAGAAGCTGGAGTCCTCGTGGCGCGGGCTGAAGTTCCTGGTCGACCGCGTCGACTTCCGCGAGAACACCCGCGTGGAGATGCTCAACGTCTCCAAGGAAGACCTCCAGAAGGACTTCGAGGACGCCCCGGAAGTCACCAAGAGCGGCCTGTACAAGCTCGCGTACTCCAACGAGTACGGTGTGTTCGGCGGCAAGCCCTACGGCGTCATCAACGCCAACTACGACTTCGACGTGGGCCCGCAGGACATCGACCTGCTGCGCAAGTGCGCGTCCGTGGCCGCCATGGCTCACGCGCCCTTCATCGCCAACGCCGCGCCGGACATCTTCGGCGAGCAGAGCTTCCTCAAGCTGCCGGACCTCAAGGACCTCAAGTCCCTCTTCGAGGGTCCGCAGTACGCCCGGTGGCACTCGTTCCGCGAGAGCGAGGACGCGCGCTATGTGGGCCTGGCGCTGCCGCGCTTCCTGCTGCGCCTGCCCTACGGTGAGAAGACCGTCCCCGTGAAGGCCTTCAACTTCACCGAGGACGTCGTCGGCAGCCACGAGCGCTACCTCTGGGGCTACGCCTCCATCGCCATGACGAGCCGCGTGGCGGACTCCTTCGCCAAGTTCCGCTGGAGCCCGAACATCATCGGTCCCCAGTCCGGTGGCGCGGTGGAGAACCTGCCGCTGCACCAGTACGAGGCCATGGGGGAAATCCAGACCAAGATTCCCACCGAGGTCATGCTCACCGAGCGCCGCGAGTACGAGCTGGCCGAGGAGGGCTTCATCGGCCTGGTGTTCCGCAAGGACTCCGACAACGCCGCGTTCTTCAGCGCCAACTCCGCGCAGAAGCCGAAGTTCTTCGGCAACACGCCCGAGGGCAAGGCCGCGGAGACCAACTACCGCCTGGGTACGCAGCTGCCCTACATGTTCATCATGACCCGCCTGGCGCACTACATCAAGGTGCTGCAGCGCGAGCAGATTGGCAGCTGGAAGGAGAAGTCGGACCTGGAGCGCGAGCTCAACCACTGGATGAGCCAGTACATCTCCGACATGGATGACCCGGCGCCCGCGGTCCGCTCGCGCCGCCCGCTGCGTGCCGCGCGCGTGACGGTGGAAGACGTGGACGGCCAGCCCGGCTGGTACCGTTGCAGCCTGCAGGTGCGCCCGCATTTCAAGTACATGGGTGCGTCGTTCACCTTGTCCCTCGTGGGCAAGTTGGACAAGGAGTGAGCCTCTTCACGCTCTGTCGGTAGAATCAGCTAGTTTAGAGGGGCTCCATCACCCGGGCTCGCAGGGAGTCCGGACCCACAGCGCGCACTGCGCGCAATGCGAAGAGGTTGAAGCATGGCTGAGTCAGTACACCTGTACCTGAAGGCGAATGGCACCGACATCACGGGCGAGAGCACCCAGACGTCCCTGGGCCGCGCGGACTCCATCGAGTGCGTCTACTACGACCAGAAGGTGTTCACCGCGCGTGAGGCCGGCTCCGGTCTCGCGACGGGCCGCCGCCAGTACGAGGGCATCACCTTCCGCAAGCGCATCGACAAGGCGTCGCCGCTGCTCATGAAGGCCCTCTGCGAGAACCAGGTCATCGAGGCGACCTTCAAGTTCTTCCGTCCGAACCCGACGGGCGACGGCACGACCGAGCAGTTCTACACGACGTCCATCAAGAAGGCCCGGGTCAACAGCATCAAGCAGTACGTCCCGGACTCCTTCGTGCCCGCGAGCACCAACCTTCCTCCCATGGAGGAGATCACCCTGGTGTTCCACACCATCAACTGGACCATCACCAACGGTGGCGTGACGCACGAGGACACCTGGGACACCCAGCGCTAATCATGCGCTCCTCCCGCCGGCCGCCCGTGCAGTCGTGTACGCGGGCGGTCGGGGGTGGGATTCCAGGCTGAAACCAGAAGACACCCATGGGCTCCCGAGGCTTGCTGTCCCGCATCGCCGAAGGCAACGGCACGCTCGCGCCACCCGGCGACGTGGTGGAGTCCATCGCCGAGCACCTGCGCAACCTGCTCAACACGCGCAGGGGTGAGTCCGTGGCGGCTCCGGCGTACGGCATCCTGGACCTGAACGACATCGTCCACTCGTACCCCTCAGCCATTCCGCGGATGACGCAGTCCATCCGCACGGCCATCCAGGACTTCGAGCCGCGGCTGAAGAACGTGGTGGTGCAGTACGCGGCGGACCCGTCGGACCCGACGGCGCTGCGCTTCGACATCAGTGCCCAGCTGGCCACGCGAGACAGGCGGGGCATGGTGCGCTTCCACACGCAGGTGCATCCGGGCGGACGCGTGGACCTGTGGTGAGCCACGGGGTGAGTGGCAAAGGGCGAGGATGTTCAGCAAGTACTACCTGAGCGAGCTGTCGTACCTGCGGGAGATGGGCCGTGCCTTCGGGCTGGCCAACCCCTCCGTCGCGGGCCTGCTGGTGGAGCGCGGCGCGGACCCGGACGTGGAGCGGCTGCTGGAGGGCTTCGCCTTCCTGACGGCGCGCATCCGCGAGCGGGTGGACGACGACGTGCCGGAGCTGGTGCACGGCCTCACGGAGCTGCTGCTGCCGCACTACCTGCGCCCGCTGCCGGCCTCCACCATCGTCGAGTTCTCCCCCAACCTGCGCGCGCTGCGCGGCCGCTCGCGCCTGCCCGCGGGCGCGGAGGTGGCCTCCCAGCCCATCGACGGCACCAGCTGCGTCTTCCGCACCACGTCGGACGTGGACCTGCTGCCGGTGCAGCTGACGGACGCGCTGCTGGACCGTGCGTCGATTACGTCCCCGGTGCTGCGGCTGTTCTTCCAGACGACGGAGCAGGGCCGCGCGGAGGTGTTCCGCCCGCAGGGCCTGCGCCTGTTCATCCATGGCGAGCTGTCCGCCGCGTCGGTGGTGCTGCTGTGGCTCCTGCGCTACTGCCGCCAGGTGCGCGTGCGCGGCGTCTCGTCGGAAGGCGAGGGCTTCAAGCTGCCGGCCAACGCCATCCACCCGGTGGGCTTCGACAGGGACTTCAAGCTGCTGCCCTGGCCGCGCGCCAGCGAGGGCTACCGGCACCTGCAGGAGTACCTGACGCTGCCGGAGAAGTTCCTGTTCTTCGACGTGCGCGGGCTGGACGCCGCGACGGGCGTGAAGGACGACAAGTTCGAGATTGCCTTCCACCTGGAGCGGCCGCCGCCCCTGGACGCGCGCATCCACCGGGAGATGTTCCGGCTGCACTGCGCGCCGGTGGTCAACCTCTTCAGCGTGCCGGCGGACCCCGTCCTCCACGGCGTGCTGGACGGGGACCACCTGCTGCGCGCGTCGGACCTGCCGGCCAACCACGCCGAGGTGTACTCGGTGGACGCGGTGACGGGCCTGCAGGCGGGCCGCAACGAGCGGCGCATGTACCGGCCCTTCTTCGAGTTCAGCCACACCGCGGGCGGCGACGCGCAGCAGTCCTTCTACCGGCTGCGCCGGACGCACTCGCCGCTGGACGACGGCATCGACACGTACATCACCCTGGAGACGCCGCGGGACGTGCCGCCGGTGCTGGGCTCGGAGGAGGCGCTGTCCATCGACCTCACCTGCACCAACCGCTCGCTGCCCTCGCGGCTCCAGGTGGGTGATTTGACGGCCTCCACGGCGGGCAGCCCCACACAGGCGAAGTTCAAGAACATCTCCCCGGTGAGCCGGCCGGCGCGCGCCCCGCTGGGCTCGGAGCTGCACTGGAGGCTCCTGTCGCACCTGGCCATCAACCAGCACTCGCTCGCGGACGCGGCGGCGCTGCGGCGGTTGATGGACCTCTACAACTTCCACTCCCTCACGGACAACCTGTCGGCGCGCGCCAGCCGCCTGCGCATCAACGCCATCCGCGCGGTGGAGACGAAGCCGGTGACGCGCTTCCTGGAGGGCGCGCCGCTGCGCGGTCACCGCACCCGGGTGGACCTGGACGAGGAGAACTTCATGGGCGTGGGTGACTCGTTCCTCTTCGGCTGCATCCTCGAGGAGCTGCTCGCGTCCCACGTCACCATCAACTCCTTCAATGAGCTGAGCATCCGCCTCCACCCCTCGCAGACGGAGTACACGTGGCTTCCGAGGAACGGAACGCAGACGCTCTTGTAGCGGCGGCGCGTCAACTGGCGGAGGCGGCACCCCGGGCGGGCTTCTTTCCCCTGGTGGCCTTCCTGGAGCGGCTGACGTCCCGGGCCCAGGCCGAGGCCAGGGCCCAGGGCGACACCCGCTCCCAGGCCGACGCCCGCGCCCAGGTGGTGCGCGTGGGCGGGCCCGGGCCCGTCAACGAGGAGATGATCCGCTTCCGGCATGACCCGTCGCTGGGGTTTCCCTCTGGCGATGTGAACTCCGTCACGCTCCACCACGTGCCGGCGCGGGCGGACGACCCGTACGCCAGGCGGCCCTTGTTCGAAGTCGTGACGAGCTTCCTGGGACTGACGGGCTCGGTGAGCCCCCTGCCCCACTACATCGCGGAGGAAGTCGCGCAGGAGGACCCGGACGAACCCGTGCGGCGCGAGTTCCTGGACCTCTTCCACCACCGGCTGCTGTCGCTGCTGTACCGGATTGAGTCCAAGTACCGCCTCTCCAGCGAGACGGACACGTCCTTCACGGACCAGTGGTCCAAGCGGCTCCTCGCGCTGGGCGGCTTCGACACCTACGAGCGCCCCCTGGAGAGCAAGCTGCCGACCTGGCGCCTGCTGCGCATCGCCCCGCTGCTGGCCGGGCGCTTCCGCACCGCGGAGCAGCTGGAGGTGGCGCTCCAGGACGTCATGGGCGACGACCTGGAGGGCGCGCGCGTCACGGTGCGCCAGTTCGTGGGCCGCTGGGTGGACATCGACGCCCGGGTGCAGCTGGGCCGCCTGAACAACATCCTCGGGCGCAACATGCTGCTGGGTGGCAAGGCCTTCGACAGGACGGGGAAGATTCAAATCCATGTCAGCCCGCTGCCGCCGCGCGCCTACAGGCGGCTGATGCCGGAGGGCGATTTGCTCCCCCTGGTGCGCGAGGTGGTGGCCCTCTTCGTGAAGGACCCGCTCGAGTACGATTTGGAGCTGGGACTCACCGAGGGCGTGCAGCAGCAGTTCCGCCTGTCCCGCAAGGAACCGAGCAAGCTGGGCCGGGACACCTGGCTTGGCAACAGCCAACAGACGCACCTCAGCGTCCCTGTCGCGAGATGAAATTCCGAGCGGGCGGGCATGAGCGCCGGGGATTTACGGCGCTCGGGCCGCCCGGTATACCGTCCACCATCGCTGTCATTTTCTGGGGGCTCCCATTCGCGTCGATCCGAAAGCGCTCGTCCGTCGTCTGACGCCGACCTCTACCCGTCTGCTCGAGGCCGCGGTGGCCCGTGCGAGCGCGGGACGGTTCTACGAAATCGTGCCCGAGCACATGCTCGTGCAGATGCTGGAGCCCGAGGACTCGGACATCGCGCGCATCCTCCAGCAGTTCGGGGTGGACCGCCGTCACCTGCTGACCAGCATGGAGCGCGCGGTGCAGGGCCTGCGCGCGGGCAATGCGGGCCGGCCCGTCTTCTCCGAGACGCTCTTCCAGTGGTTCGAGGAGGCGTGGCTCCTGGCCTCCGTGGAGCAGGGCTCCACGCGGCTGCGCTCGGGCGTGCTGTTCGCCCAGTTCGTCAGCCGGCGCGCTCGCTACACCGCGGAGCTGTTCCCGGAGCTGGACGCCATCAGCCGGGACGAGCTCATGTCCTCGCTGGAGGTGGTGCTGCGCCCCTCTCCCGAGAATGTGGAGGTGGCCTCCGCCGACGCCGCGGGCGCCGGTGCGGGTGGCGCGGCCGGGGCTCCTGGCGGGCGCGGGGACGAGGCGCTGAAGCGCTTCGCCACGTCCTTCACGGGCCGGGTGCGCGAGGGGAAGATTGACCCCATCTTCGGCCGGCACCGCGAAATCCGGCAGATGGTGGACATCCTCTCCCGCCGCCGGAAGAACAACCCCATCCTGGTGGGCGAGCCCGGCGTGGGCAAGACGGCGCTCGTCGAGGGCATGGCCTGGGCGATTGTGCGCGGCGAGGTGCCCGACGCGATGAAGAACGTGGAGCTGCTCGGGCTGGACCTGGGCCTGCTCCAGGCGGGCGCGGGCGTGCGCGGCGAGTTCGAGAACCGGCTGAAGGCCGTCATCGCCGAGGTGAAGGCGTCTCCCACGCCCATCATCCTGTTCATCGACGAGGCGCACACCATCATCGGCGCGGGCGGCTCGCAGGGCGGCACGGACGCGTCCAACCTGCTCAAGCCGGCGCTGGCGCGCGGCGAGCTGCGCACCATCGCCGCCACCACCTGGGCCGAGTACAAGAAGTACTTCGAGAAGGACGCCGCGCTGGAGCGGCGCTTCCAGCCGGTGAAGGTGGAGGAGCCGAGCGTGGAGGACGCGGAGCTGATGCTGCGCGGCCTGCGGCCCACCTACGAGGCGGCCCACGGCGTCATCATCCGCGACGAGGCCGTCACCGCCGCGGTGCGCCTGTCCAGCCGCTACATCTCCGGCCGGCAGCTGCCGGACAAGGCGGTGGACCTGCTCGACACGTCCGCGGCCCGCGTGAAGATTGAGCTGTCCACGCGCCCCGAGGAGCTGGTGGCGCTGGACCAGGAGATTGCCGCGCTGGAGCGCGAGCGTGAGGTACGCAAGCGCGACCTCGCCGAGGGCACGGGCGGTCCGGACGAGCAGGAAGCCCTGACGGAGGCGGAGGAGAAGCTGCGCGCCACCCAGGACTCGCGGGCCTCGCTGCACGCGCGCTGGGAGACCGAGCGCACGGCGGTGGCGGCGCTGATGGAGGCGCGCAAGGCGCTGCGCGAGGCGAAGCCGGAGGCGGACGCCGCGGCGCTGAAGGAAGCGGTGGACGCGGCGGCGAAGAAGCTGGCCGAGACGCGCGGCGAGGTGCCGCTGGTGCACGCGGACGTGGACGCGGACATCGTCGCGCGGGTGGTGGCGGGCTGGACGGGCGTGCCCGTCGGGAAGATGCGCAGTGACTTGCTGGCCTCCGTGCTGACGCTGGAGGACAAGCTGCGGGGCCGGGTGCGCGGCCAGGAGTCGGGGCTGAAGAAGGTGGCGGAAATCGTCCGCATCTCCCAGGCGGGCATCCGCAACCCGGACACACCGATTGGCGTCATGCTCTTCGTGGGCCCCAGCGGCGTGGGCAAGACGGAGACGGCGCTGGCGCTGGCGGACACGCTCTACGGCGGCGAGCGCTTCATGACGACGCTCAACATGAGCGAGTTCCAGGAGAAGCACACGGTGAGCCGGCTCATCGGCTCGCCGCCGGGCTACGTGGGCTACGGCGAGGGCGGCCTCTTGACGGAGGCGGTGCGGCAGCGGCCCTACTCCGTGGTGCTGCTGGACGAGTGCGAGAAGGCCGACCTGGAGGTGATGAACCTCTTCTACCAGGTCTTCGACAAGGGCTCACTCACGGACGGCGAGGGCCGCGCGGTGGACTTCAAGAACACCGTCATCATCCTCACCAGCAACCTGGGCTCGGACGTGGTGATGCGGATGTTCGAGGACTTCGCGGAGCCCACCACCGAGCAGGTGGTCGCGGCCATCCGCCCCGTGCTCAGCAAGCACTTCAAGCCGGCGCTGCTGGCGCGCATGACGATTGTGCCCTTCGGTCCGGTGCAGCGCGACGTGATGCGCCAGATTGCGGAGATGAAGCTGGAGAAGCTCGTGGGCCGGCTGCGGGCCGCCCACAACGTGGAGACGACGCTGGCGCCGGGCCTGCTCGACGAATTGGCGCGCCGGTGCACCGAGTCCGAGATGGGAGCGCGCAACATGGAGCAGATCCTCCAGGGCTCGCTGATGCCCGTGCTCTCGCGCGAGTTGTTGCAGCACCTGGTGGGCGGCGCGGTGCCCCCGAAGCTGCATGTGGCCCTGACCGCGGAAGGCGACTGGGACCTCCAGTTCGCCAATGCCTGAGAGAACCCATGAAACGAACGCTCCAGGTCTCCGCCGTGGCGCTGTCCCTGCTGGCCGGTTGCGCCAGCGTGCCCAAGCCGGCGATGTGCTTCGCCGAGGCGGGCTCCAACGCGCTCTCCTTCCCCACGCCGGACACGTGGTTCGCCCTGCTGCTGCACGGCTATGACAAGGACTCCGGCGCCGCCCCGCGGCCGTCGGTGGACTGCACGGGCGCCCCTGTCTGGTCCCAGGACCCGGCCGCCGACGAGTGCGTGGAGGCCGGCCCCGACGCCCTCGCCCTGCCCCCTCCGGAGAAGCTGACGGAGGAGGACCTGGTGCTGGAGACGCTCCAGGCCGGGCAGCGGCTGGTGTGGGTGATTACGCGGCGCTTCACCAACGGCGAGGCCCTGGGCCCGGTGGCGCTGGTGGAGACGACGGAGAAGGGCTTCCGCGTGGACGCGCTGGGCTCGCTGCGCGCCATGCCGAAGAACGCGAAGCTGCGGCTGGAGAAGGTGCAGGGCTCCAACGTCCTGGTCGCCGAGGGTGACGCGTGCACCACGGAAGGCGAGGAGGTGTGCCGCCGGCACGCGCGCATCATGCCGCTGCGGCAGAACCGCTTCTTCACCGAGTCCGTGTCCGACAAGGCCCGCGCGTGCCTGGGCGCCGCGTGGTTCCCGCTCTCGCGCGAGATGAACTTCGAGCTGCCCAACGGGCTGCGCCGCAAGTTCGAGCTGACGGCCACCCTCACCTTCGCCGAGGAGGGCATCAGCGTGCAGGAGCAGGTGCAGGTGAGTGACTCGGACCCGCAGCAGCCGGACGTGGCGCCGCGCCTGTACCGCCGCGCGCAGGACGTGCGCACGCTGGTGCTGGCGGACAACGCGCTGCTGGGCAGCAAGGCGTCGCTCTGGTCCCGCATGATGGAGCAGCAGGTGCGCGTGGGCGCCCGGCCGGTGCCGGAGAAGCCCATCTACGCCATGCCGGAGAAGAAGAAGCCGGCCGCCAGCGAGGCCGACGTGGCCACCGCCGAGGCGCCCGCCGAAGCCGCGAAGGCCACGGCCAAGACGGTGGCCACGCCGGGCAAGACGTCCCAGAAGCCGGCCACGACGGCGACGACCACCCCTCCGTAGTCGCTGCCCCGAAGTGGGGTGGACTCCTTCCTCGCCCTACCCCGCCCCTGTGAGGCTTCGGTTTTTCCGAAGCGTCACGGGGGCTTTTCCTATTTGCGACGAAAGGGCCTCGTGAACAGAGAAGTAACAGGCCCAATGGGGGGCCAGAAGGAGAGTCCTGGATGCGCATCGAAATCCGAGCCCGTCACATCCCCCTCACCGAGAGCCTTCGCACCCACTGCGAGCGCCGCGTGCGCTTCGCGCTGGACCGACTGGCGGACCGCGTCAAGGAGGTGGTGTTGCGCTTGGAGGACACCAACGGCCCACGCGGCGGCGTGGACAAGTCGTGCAAGGTGACGCTGCGGCTGGAGCACGGGAAGGAGCTGACGCTGGAGTCCAAGGACACGACGCTGGTCGCCGCGGTGGACAAGGCCCTGGACCGGGCTGGCACGGCCGTCACCAAGGCGGTGGGACGCGCGCAGCGGCAGGCCGGTGAGAGCCTCCGGAGCGCGGCGTGGCAGCCCGACGAGGCGGCTGCCCTGTCATGACGTGAGCCTGGGACGGCCGTCCTTTCGGGGCGGCCGTTCCCGGTGGTGTCGCTGGAGCCGAGGAGGCACGGAATGCAGGGCGGTACCGGAGCGCTGGGACGGATGCGGGCCGCCTGGAACGAGGCGCGGCGCCGGTGGTGGGTGCGCTGGGGCGTGGACCTGGCCCTGCTGGCGCTCCTCTTCGCGGCGGTGACGGCGTGGCAGACGCGGCGCCTGCCCGGAGGCGGGACCCCCGCTCCGGACTTCACCCTGCGCACCCTGGCCGGAGAGACAGTGAGTCTGGAGGCGCTGCGCGGCAAGCCCGTGGTGCTCGCCTTCTGGGCCCCCTGGTGCGGCGTCTGCAAGATGGAGTCGTCCAACCTCTCGCAGCTCCAGAGCCTCGCCGGAGATTCCGCCCACGTGGTGTCCGTGGCGGTGGCGTACGACGACGAGGAAGCCGTGCGGCGCTTCGCGAGCGAGCATGGCGTCGACTACCCGGTGCTGCTCGGGGACGACTCCACCCAGCGCGACTGGCGCGTGAACAGCTTCCCCACCGTGTTCTTCCTGTCGCCCGAGGGCCGCGTGGAGCGGGCGGTGGTTGGCTACACCACGCTGGCCGGGCTGGGCTGGCGGTTGCTCCTGTAGCCGGGGTGCGAGTCGCCCAGGGAGCGGCGCCGCCTACAGGCGGATGAGCTCCACGTCGTCCATGTGGACGAAGTTGGCGGAGTTCCCCACGCTGGCCTTCGTGTGGAAGCCCAGCTCCAGGGTGCCTCCGGTGACGGAGATGGCCGGCGTCTCCACGAGCGTCCACGCGCCGTAGTTGCCGAGCGTGGTGTACACGGGCGCGCACCCGCCGCACGTCTTCGCCTGGAGGCGGGCGAAGTCGAACGTTCCGCCCTTCCGCACCCACGCGCGGACCTTGTAGTTGCCCGACGGCAGCCCGGACGCCACCTGGTACGTCCACACCTCGAAGGGCGAACCGTTGTTCCAGTGCGTCAGGTGGTAGCTGCCCGAGTGGCCACCGTTGTACGTCTCGGAGAAGTCCGCGGCCTCGGTGCCGTTGGGGCTCCAGGTCGCCCAGCCCGTCATGCCGGACTCGAAGCTGGCGTTGGTGAGCGAGCTGGGCGGCGGCGTGCTGCCCGCGGCGTACCAGCGCACCCACTCGACCTCCATCGTCTTCCGCTCACCCGACGCGAGGGCAATCGCGCTGGCAGGCGGGTTGCCGTACCAGTTCCCACCCAGCGCCAGGTTCAGGATGATGTAGTGGTTCTGCTGGAACGCGGGCTCGTTGTGGTTGAAGTCCGCAGTCCCGCGAATCTGGTTGTCCAGCTTGAACACCATCTTGTTCGCGGTCCACTCCACCTCGTAGACGTGGAAGCCGTCCGCGAGGTTGTAGCCGCCGCTGGCGCCCGTGCCCCAGTGCTGGTCGGCCCCGTTGGCGAAGTAGTGCGCCGCCGACTTCATCCAGCTCGGCTCGTTGGAGTGCCACTCCAGGATGTCGATCTCCCCGCTCCGGGGCCAGCCCACCGTGGAGATGTTGCCGCCCAGCGTCCAGAACGCCGGCCACATGCCATAGCCGGAGGGAATCTTGATGCTCGCGGCGAGCTTCCCGTAGCGCCGCTCCACCTTGCCCTTGGTGTGGAGGCGGCCGGAGTAGAACGAGCGCGGCCCGTAGCCCGCGCACCGCGAGTCGTAGGGAGCGTCATTGGTCCGCTCCGCGGTGATGACCAGCTTCCCGCCTCCAACGGTGACGTTCTGCGCGCGGGGGAACTCCAGCTCACCCGTGCCGAAGTTGCAGTTGTTGGTGACGGGGTCGTGGTTGCTCGTCAGCACGGTCCAGTTCGCGCCGTTCAGCGACGTGCCCGTGAAGTCGTCCTGCCAGGCGAGGTTCCACCCCGCGCCCGGGTCATACCCGAGCTCGCCCTGCGCCTGGCTCGCGAGCGGCAGCGGCGCTGCCTCGGGAACTGTCTCCGCTCCGCAGCCGCTGACCAGGGCCAGGCAACCGGCGGCCAGCAGCATCGAGTACCACTCCTGTCGTGTGTGCATGTCTCTCTCCAGGGAAGGGAGCCGGGGGGCTCTTCCCTGGACTTAGCCGTCGAGCCCGCACACTCAAACAGTTTTTTCGGTTAATGGAGAAAGTCCCGACATTCGCGGGTGGGTGTGGCCATGACACCCCAGCTCAGATGGCGTAGTCGCCCACGAACACGGCCGCCGTGCGCACATCGGCGCGCACCGAGTCTCCCTCCGTCACACCGAGCGCCTCGAACTCCGAGCGGGGCACCTCCACGGTGACTTCGTCTCCCGAAGGAAGCCGGAGCAGCACCTTCACGAAGCCGCCCACGGGCTTGAGCCGCTCCACCCGGCCGGTGGCGGAGTGCCCGTTCAGCGGGGCCTCCGACGACTTCGCCAGCTTGATGTCATGCGGCCGGACGAAGGCCTGCACCGCCTGGCCCTCGCGCGCCGCCGCCGGGACATGCACGGAGAGCGAGCCCATGGCCACCCGGCCCGAGCGCACCTGACCGCGCAGCACGCTCGCCCCGCCGATGAAGGAGGCGACGAACGGCGACGCGGGCCGGTTGTAGATGTCCTCCGGCGAGCCCGCCTGCGCCACCCGCCCCTCGCTCATCACCACCACGTGCTGGGAAATCTCCAGTGCCTCCTGCTGGTCATGCGTCACCAGCAGCGTGGTGAGGCCCGTGCGCGTGTGGAGCTCATGGAGCCACTCGCGCAGCTCCTCACGCACCCGCGTGTCCAGCGCGCCGAAGGGCTCATCCAGCAGCAGCACGCGGGGACGGATGGCCAGCGCGCGCGCGAAGGCCACTCGCTGGCGCTGCCCGCCGGAGAGCTGCCCGGGGAAGCGGTTCCCCAGCTCTTCCAGCTGCACCAGGCGCAACATCTCGTCCACGCGCGCGGCCGTCTCCTCGCGCCGGGAGCCCCGCACCTCCAGCCCGAAGGCGATGTTCTCCCGCACCGTCATGTGCCGGAACAGGGCGTAGCTCTGGAAGACGACGCCCACGCCCCGCTGCTGCACGGGCATGTTCGTACAGTCCACCCCGTCGATGACGATGCGACCGGCGTCCGGCACCTCCAGTCCGGCCACCAGCCGCAGCAGCGTGGACTTGCCCGCGCCCGATGGCCCCAGCAGCGAGGTGATGGCACCCGTGGGGGCCTGGAATGAGACTTCCGAGACGGCCGGAGTCCCCTTCTCCGTGAAGCGCCGGGTGACCTGCTCGACGATGATGCTCATGGCGCCACGCTCCTCCACTCCACGTATTTCTTGACCACCAGCGTCACCAGCGCGAGCAGCGTCAGCAGCGAGGCCACCGCGAACGCGCCGACGAAGTCGTACTCGTTGTAGAGAATCTCCGCGTGCAGCGGCAGCGTCGTCGTGACGCCGCGCACGTGCCCGGACACCACGGACACCGCGCCGAACTCGCCCATCGCCCGCGCGTTGCAGAGGATGACGCCGTAGATGACGCCCCACTTCACCTTGGGCAGGGTGACGCGCCAGAACGTCCGCCACCCGCTCGCGCCCAGCGTCAGGGCCGCCTCCTCCTCGTCGCTGCCCTGGACCTGCATCACCGGCAGCACCTCGCGCGCCACGAAGGGGAACGTCACGAACACCGTCGCCAGGACGATGCCCGGCACGGCGAAGATGACGCGCAGGTCATGCTCCACCAGCCACGGCCCCAGCCAGCCCTGCCGCCCGAAGAGCAGCACGAAGATGAGCCCCGCGATGACTGGCGACACGCTGAAGGGCAGGTCGATGAGCGTCATCAGCAGCGACCGCCCCCGGAACCGGAACCGGGCGATGAGCCACGCCGCGGCCAACCCGAAGACCAGGTTGAGGGGCACGGAGATGGCCGCTGCCAGCAGCGTCAGGCGCATGGCCGACAGCGCCTCCGGGTCGCTGATGGCCGCGACATAGGCCGCCCAGCCCTTCTGGAACGCGAAGGTGAAGACGGCCACCAGCGGGACGACGAGGAACACGCCCAGGAAGGCCAGCGCCAGTCCGATGAGCGCCCAGCGGATGACCGCCGGCCCGCTGAGGGTCCGCGTGCGCCGCCGCAAGACGAGAGTCGTGGGATGCATGGCGCCTCAGCTCCCCGTCCGGGCTTCGAGCCGGCGGTGGCTCCAGCGATGGAGCAGGTTGACGGCCAGCAGCAGCGAGAAGGACGCCATCAGCATGACGATGGCGATGGCTGTCGCGCCCGCGTAGTCGTACTGCTCCAGCTTGGTGATGATGAGCAGCGGGACGATTTCGGTCCGCAGCGGCATGTTGCCGGAGATGAAGACGACGGAGCCGTACTCCCCCAGCGCCCGGGCGAACGCCAGGGTGAAGCCGCTGAGCAGCGCGGGCAGGATGCTCGGGAAGAGCACCCGGGAGAACGTCTGCCACGGCGTGGCGCCCAGCGTCGCCGCGGCCTCCTCCACGTCCACGTCGATGTCCTCCAGCACCGGTTGCACCGTGCGCACCACGAAGGGCAGCCCGATGAAGGTGAGCGCCACCGCCACGCCCACGGAGGTGTAGGCCACCTTCAGGCCCATCGCCTCCAGGTACTGGCCATACCAGCCATTGGCGGAGAACAGCGTCGTCAGCGTCAGCCCCGCCACCGCCGTGGGCAGCGCGAAGGGCAGGTCCACCAGCGCCTCCACCAAATCCCTGCCGGGGAAGCGGTAGCGCACCAGCACCCAGGCCACCAGCAGCCCGAAGACGACGTTGGCCAGGGCCGCGGCGAGCGAGGCCCCGAAGGTGAGCTGGTAGGCGGCGAGCGCGCGCGGCGCCGTCACCGTCTCCCAGAACTGCGCCCAGGTGAGAGTGAACGTCTTGAGGAAGAGGCTGGACAGCGGAATGAGGACGATGAGCCCCAGGTAGAACCAGCTGAAGCCCAGCGACAGCCTGAAGCCCGGGAGGACGCGGCGGCGGCGAGAGGACACGGACATGACGCGGCGGCCTTCAGCGGGCCTGCGGGGCGTAGATGCGGTCGAACACGCCCCCGTCATCGAAGTGCGCGGCCTGGGCCTTCTTCCAGCCGCCGAAGACGTCAGCGATGGTGAAGAGGCTCACGTTGGGGAACCGCGCCGCGTGCTTCGCGGCCACGGCCTGGGAGCGGGGGCGGTAGTAGTGCTTCGCCGCCAGTTCCTGGCCCTCGTCCGAGTAGAGATACTGGAGGTACGCCTCCGCGGCGGCGCGGGTGCCCCGCTTGTCCACGTTCTTGTCCACCACGGTGACAGGCGGCTCGGCGAGGATGCTCACCGACGGGACGACAATCTCGAACTTGTCCTTGCCCACCTCCTGCGTGAGCAGGAAGGCCTCGTTCTCCCAGGCGATGAGCACGTCCCCCAGGCCGCGCTCGGCGAAGGTGGTGGTGGAGCCGCGTGCCCCGGAGTCCAGCACGGGGACGTTGCGGAAGAGCTTCTCCACGAAGGCCTGGGCAGTGGCCTCACCGCCGCCCTGCTTGCGGAGCGCGTAGCCCCACGCGGCCAGGTAGTTCCAACGCGCGCCGCCGGACGTCTTGGGGTTGGGGGTGATGACGGAGACGCCCTCCTTGACGAGGTCCTCCCAGTCCTTGATGCCCTTGGGGTTGCCCTTGCGCACCACGAAGACGATGGTGGACGTGTACGGCGCGCTGTTGTCCGGCAGCCGCTTCTGCCAGTCCGCGGGGATGAGCTGCCCCTTGTCGTGGAGCATGTCCACGTCGTACGCGAGCGCCAGCGTGACGACGTCCGCCTCCAGCCCGTCGATGACGGCCCGCGCCTGCTTGCCGGAGCCACCGTGGGACTGCTTGATGGTGACCTTCTTGCCGCTCTTCGCCTCCCAGTGCTTCGCGAAGGCGGCGTTGAAGTCCGTGTACAGCTCACGCGTGGGGTCGTAGGAGACGTTGAGCAGGGTGACGCTGCCGCCCTCCGAGGACGCGGCGGCATCACCGCCCGACCTGGAGCAGCCGGCGAGGCTCACCAACAGGAGCAGGGCAACCCAGGGTCTGGGACGCGGCGAGAAGTGACCTTCCATACGTGACCTCGTTGGTGGAACGGGGGTCGCGATGGGATGGGTCGGGTTCAGGTCCAGAAACTCGAAAGCCCACTCCCTCGCGGGCAGTGGGCTTTTCAGACCGGGTCGACCAGGGCTCTCAGGCCACTGGTGGACAGGCGCCCACCGCAGGTGCGTGACAGCAGCAACAAGCGGTGGAGAGCGGGGTCGACATGAACGAAGCCACGATGCCCGCGGCCGGGGGCGTTGTCAACGCGGCGCTCCATCCGAAGTCGTGAAATCGAGTATAATCAGATTTTCACGAAGGAGCCCTCATGCCCCCGCGCCCCTGTCGTCCGCTGGCCCTGCTCGCAGCGTCGCTGCTCGCCCTCGCCTTCGCGCCCCACGAGTCCGTCGCCGCCGAGCGGCCCTCGCTTGTGAACACCCGCATCCGCACGCCCTTCAACGCCAACGGCCACTCGTCCACGATTGATGGGCGGGTCTTCATCGGGAACATCCGGGAGGACCACGCCACCACGACGACCACCTGGCACGCGCGGGTGTTCCGCCCCGAGGCAGTGACGTACGACGCCCAGGGCCGGCCCTCCTTCTCCGGGGTCTTCTCCTCCGGGCGCACCGTCGACGTGAGGAACGGCGAGAATGCGCTGGCCTTCTGCTTCACCAACCCGGCTCAGCCGTACACGCTCTCCGGCGGGACCGCGGTGTATCAGCCATATCTCTTCGACTCGCAGATGTACGGCGGCCCGCCGAACCGGTTCCGCCGCCGCCCGGTGGACCTCCGCGTCTCGCTGCCCTTCACGGCGCAGGCGGACATCTCGTCGTTCACCACCGGCAACCTGGAGTTCCTCACCACCGTCACGGGAGGAGAGCTTCGCGGCATCGAGCCGACGATGACCTCCGACGGACGGCTCCTCATCTACCAGGGCGGCCCGTCCAACAACGGGGTCATCGACCACCTGATGTACTCGTACAACCCCACGCCCTGCGCGGCGTCGGGCTGGAGCAACCCGCGTCCGCTGTCGATGATGGTCAATGACCCGAACCCGGGCGTGAAGCGCTACCCGCTCGCGTGGCAGCCGCTGAAGTCCGCCCTCGGGGAGCCCTTCGGCACCACCACCACGGGCGCGCTCATCCGCGGCGCCTATGTCTGGGTGGACCACGAGGGACGCAACGTCCTCTACACCGCTGTCGTCTACACCGACGGCGCGCGCCGCGAGGCCGTCAGCCTGGTGGGCGCGGACACGAACTGGACGGCGTATCACGTCGACGGAAGCATCAACACGGACCGCAGCGACATCGCCCACCTCTTCTACTCGGGCCCCATGTGGAACTTCGAGCAGGAGCGCAGCCCCGCGCAGAACTTCCCGCCGGGCGCCAGCAACGAGGCGAAGTACCTGCCCGTCACCAAGACGCATGACGTGCTCGCCCTCTTCGGCAGCAACACGTCGGACTACAACGAAATCGACGTCGGGGACCTGACCCATCCCTTCCACGTGCTCTTCCTGCCCATGAACGAGCTGGTCACCCGGGCAGGAGCGTATGACCTGACGCGCACGCCGGACCTGGCGGGCCGCTTCTACACGGGCACGCTCACCGGCACCGCGCAGATTTCCCCCGGCAACGCCGTGACACAGCCGGCGTCGGGCTCGCCGTGGGAGCCGCAGGGCAAGGGCAAGGCGCTGGTCCTCCCGGGCGGTGGCGCCCTCACGGTGAACCTCACCGACGCCAACAGCACCGTGCCTGGCGTGGGCGCCTTCGCCCGTGGCTTCACCGTGCAGCTCGCCATCAAGCCCGACGCGAACATCAACACCGGCTGCACCGGGAACCCGTATCGCTACCTGCTGGCGAAGTCGGGCGGCCTGGACCTCATCTACGAGGCGGACAACACGGTGCAGATGTCCTTCGTGCTCAACGGCCAGCGCGTCCGCATGGGGCGCAGCCCCGCCCTGCCCGTGGGCGCCTGGAGCCACGTTGCCTATACGTGGGACGGTGTCACCGGGCAGTTCAACGAGTACCTCAACGGCGTGTCCACGGGGCGGGCCCTGCCCGTCGTCACCGGCTCCTTCCGGCTGGGCACGGGCGCACTGTCCATCGGCGCGGGCAATGTGATGAACACGCAGGCCTGCCCGGCCACGGGTGAGGGCTCGTTCCGGGGCGCCATCGACGAGGTCCGCTTCTTCTCCCACGCGCGCTCCAACCGGAGCGTCTGCATGACGACGCACGGCGCGGACTGTAAGGACGCGGCCATCCAGGGGACTCCGTCCGCCGGTCAGTTCGGGATGAGCCAGCAGCAGCCCACGTGCAACGGCTACGCGGCGCTGGGCACGCAGGCGTGCGCGTCCTCCATGCACCGGGTCTGCGCGCAGCGCGGGGCGCATGACGCGCTGGCCACCAGCACCAACGTGTACGAGACGATTCAGCAGCTCATCGGCAACCGTCCGCCCATCTCGCTCATGGGCGTGCCGGCCGCTGCCACCGCCACCGACGTGAGCGTGGCGTGCGCGCCCATCCAGCACCAGAGCCTCGCCGTCACCTTCGAGGAGCTGGCGCGCAAGCACGCGGGATGCGCGGATGACCGGGTGGCGCAGAGCCTGGACTGCGGCGCCGCCGTGCACCGCTGGTGCAACAGCCTGGGGTGGACGACGGGCCTGCTCTTCGAGGTGACGACGCGGCCGTGGGTGGGCTGCTTCAACTCGGGCCTCATCCAGGACGTGCCCAAG
Organism: Pyxidicoccus trucidator; assembly: GCF_010894435.1. NCBI lineage: Bacteria > Pseudomonadati > Myxococcota > Myxococcia > Myxococcales > Myxococcaceae > Pyxidicoccus > Pyxidicoccus trucidator. The sequence goes on from NZ_JAAIXZ010000020.1 coordinate 144,545, forward strand.
GACCAGCTCGGGCCTGCCTCCAACGCGGGCAGCTTCACCTCCGCTGACGGACGGCTGGAGGTCAGCCGGTGGTGCCAGGCGCGCGGCTACGGCGCCGGTGTCATCCAGGAACTGGGCGCGGGGACGTTCGCGAATGTCCACTGCTTCCAGCCGGCGATGACGGTGCCCTGGAAGTTCACGCCGTAGGAGCACCGGGCGGCGGAGGTGGCGAACACCTCCGCCGCTCGGGCCATTCCGGCGGAAGTCAGCTCCCGTGGGCACGCGCCGTCGCTGTGCGGCGCCGTGCTAGCGTGAGTACCCCCCATGAACTTCCGTTTCCAATGCTGGGTGCAGCGACATGCCAGCGGGCGGGTCACGCTCACACCCCTGGCCCTTCCCCACCTCGCGGTGCACGCGGACACGCTGGAGAAGGCCACCGAGGAGCTGTCCCTCGCGCTGGACGACCAGCTCACCCGCGTCCACCCCCGCCGCGTGCCGGAGTTCATCGCCCCGCCGGACGGAGTGCTCCACACCCTCGAAGTGCCCGGCATTCCCGTCTGGGGCGCGGAAGAGAACACCGTCGCGCCGCTGCACTTCTCCGCCGTCGTCGCGCCCGCGCACCAGTCGTACACCGGGATGAATGCGCCGCGCCTCGGCACGCACCTGTGGTTCCAGGGCAAGACGCTCCCCAAGGACGCGCCGGACCGGCTGAAGGAGCAGTTGGAGGAGCTCTCCGACGCACGGCGGCTCGCGCTGCGCCCGGATGGCACCGAGTCGCTGGTGGAGCTGGAAGTCCAGGCCACGCCCACGCCGCTCTCAGCCTTCACCCCTCGCCAGCTCCACCTGGACATCCGCCCGCCGCCGCGTCCTCCGGATGCCCCCGCCGAGAAGGGCGAGACGGGCCCGGACGACGAGGACGAGGACGCCCTGGACCTGGACACGTGGGAGCCGCGCCGCCGCTCCCGCCGCCGTGACTCGGGAGTGAAGCCGGAGAAGCCGCCCCCCACTCCCACGCTGGACCGCATCGCCGTGCCCTGGCACAAGCTCGCGCAGCAGGGGCAGCTCGACGCCGCCTACGAGCAGGACGCCCTGGTGACCCTGCTCCGCGCACGCCTCGCCGCGAAGGACGCGGAGTCCGTGGTGCTGGTGGGCCCCTCGGGCGTGGGGAAGACGGCGGTGCTCCACGCGCTCGCCCAGGCTCTGCGTGCCCCCGCCGCCACGGCGGCAGAGCGCGCCCGTCCCTTCTTCTTCCTCGACGGCAGCCGCCTCATCGCGGGCGAGGGTGGCTTCGGCGACTGGCAACAGCAGGTGCTGCGTTGCTTCCGCGAAGCCGCCGAGTCCCACGCCCTGCTCTCGCTGGGCCACGCGGTGGACTTGCTGGACGCGGGTAAGAGCGCCCACAGCAACCAGAACGTGGCCCAGCTCCTGCTCCCGCTGCTCGCCACCCGCGAGGTGTCCGTGCTGGCCGAGGCCACGCCTGAGACGTGGGCCCAGGTGGAGCGCCGCAACACCAGCTTCGCCCGGCTCTTCTCCGTGGTGCGCGTGGAAGAACCGGAACCAGACGCGCTCGCCCGCATCCTCGCGCGAGTCGCCGAAGACGACGCGGGGCCGAAGCCGCTGGAGGTGCTCCCCGACGCGCTCGACGAGGCCCGCTTCCTCTGCCGCCGCTTCCTTCCCTACGGTGCGCAGGTGGGCAACGCGGTGGCCTTCCTCCGCCGCCTGCTGGCCACATGCACCCACGCCGCGCAGCCCCGCGTCACCCGCCTGGACGCCACCCGTCAGTTCGCCTCCGAGTCCGGCATCCCCGAGTCGCTCCTCCGCGACGACATGCCGCTGGAGGTGGGGCAGGTGCGCGCCTTCCTCTCCACGCGGGTGCTGGGCCAGGAGGTCGCGGTGGAGCGCGCGGCGTCGGTGGTGTCCGTCCTCAAGGCGGGAATGGCCGACACGCGCCGCCCGCTGGGGGTGCTCCTCTTCGTGGGCCCCACCGGCGTGGGCAAGACGGAGCTGTCCAAGGCGCTGGCGGAACTGCTCTTCGGCGCCAAGGAGCGCATGGTGCGCCTGGACATGGGCGAGTACGCCGGCCCGGACGCGCTGCTGCGCCTGCTGGGCGACGGCGAGACGCCGGGGCACCTGTCCGCGGCGGTGCGCCGCCAGCCCTTCTGCGTGGTGCTGCTGGACGAGGTGGAGAAGGCCCACCCCGCCGTGCATGACGCGCTGCTGGGCGTGCTCGGCGAGGGCCGCCTCACCGATGCGTCCGGCCGCTTCACCGACTTCCGCAACGCAGTGCTCGTCCTCACCAGCAACCTGGGCGCGGACACGTGGCGCGCCCGCGTGGGCTTCGACTCGTCCGGCGGTGCGCCCGACGTCGCCGCCCTGCGCGCCCACTACCTCACCGAGGTGCAGCGCTTCTTCCGTCCCGAGCTATTCAACCGCCTGGATGACGTCGTCGTCTTCTCTCCGCTCTCCGCGGACCTGCTGCGTCGGCTGGTGGTGCGCGAGGTGGAGGCCGTGTGCCGCCGCCCCGGGCTGTCCCTCCACGACGCGGGGGTGGAAGTCTCCCCTTCCGCGCTGGACTGGCTGGCCGCCCGGGGCTTCGACCCGCGCTATGGCGCCCGCCCCCTGAAGCGCGCGCTGGAGCGGGAGCTGGTGGTGCCGGTGGCCGCCTGGCTCGCCGCGCACCCGCGGAGTGGGCCGGTGAAGCTGTTCGTGGATGCGGGCGGCGAGGGGCTCTCGTTGCGCGCGGAGGCAGTGGGCGGCGATGCCGAGGGCGTGGGGCGGCAGGCCATCGAGAAGGTGCTGGAGGACGCGGCCAGCCTGCGCGCCGAGGTGCAGCGCTGGAGCGGCGCCGAGCCCATGCGGGCCCTGCGACGCGAGCTGGCCGTCTTCGACAAGGCGTCGCGGCAGCCGGCGTACTGGGAGGAGCGGGCCCTGGCCGAGGAGTCCTCACGCAAGTCGTCCGAGGCGCGCGAGCTGGAGAAGGCCTTTCGCGACTGTGCCCAGCAGGCCGAGGCGGTGGAGGACCTGCTCTTCGAGGCGCACCTGTCCCGCGCGGTGGGACAGGCGGAATCCCTCGCGCGCGACGTGTCCGGGCTGCGGCGGACCTTCCAGCCCCTGCGTGAGCGGCTCTACGCCAGCCTCTTCCCCACCTCGCGTGGCGCCACTCTCTTCCTGCTGCCCGGGCGCGGCGCGTGGCCCCACCTCCTGACGCTCGCGAAGGCGTACGAGGCCTGGGCGGCGGCGCAGTCGATAACCTTCCAGCGCGCCCTGCTTCGTCCCGAGGAGAAGGACCGGGAGAAGTCGTCGCGCAAGGACCTGCCGCTCTATTGGTTCTGGGAGAAGAAGACCGTGCTGGACGAGGTGAAGCCGCCGCCCGCCGCCTATGCCCTGCAGCTCACCGGCGGCACCCTGCCCCTGCTGCTCGCGGGCGAGCACGGCGTGCACCGCTTCGTCGAGGGCAGCCAGGCCGCGCTGGTGCGCGCCCGCTTCGAGCCGCAGCCGCTGTCCCTGCAGGCGCTACCCTCGCTGATGGAGCTGGAGAAGGCCATGACGAAGCAGGAGGTGCGCCGGATTCGTCCCACCACGAGCGACACGGTGGGCGGGACGCTGGAGGACCTGCGCACCGGGGCGAAGCAGCGCTATGGGCCGGAGGGGCTCTCGATGGAGCCCCTGCTAGAGGCCTGGCTGCAGTGGCGCGTCTTCGGCGCGCGGGAGGAGGACTGAAGCCATGGACCTCAAACTGCCCCTGGTGGTGGCGCCGCTCGGTGGACGACTGGTGCAGGCGTGGGTGCCCGCCTTCTGGCCCCGGCTGAGCGGCGTGGGCCCCAGCCTCTCCATGCTGCGCGACGAGCTGGCGCTCGCCGTCATGGAGCGCTTCGAGAAGGAGTCCCCCTCCAACGTGGCGGCCTACCAGTTCCCACCGCACCTGGCCCTGCGCCATGTGAAGGTGGACACGGAGGCGAGGGACCGGGAGAAGGGCAAGCGCATCGTCCTCCAGGGCCGCATGGCCGTGCTGCTGGAGAAGTGGCCTCGCGACGACTTCTGGGTGGTGACGCCCACCCGGATGCCCGAGGCCCGCTTCGCGGTGGCCCACCCGGATGCCCTGCCCCAGGCGCTCGCGCGGCGGCTGGCCGCGTGGTGCCTGGAGCACGACGTGGACAACCTGGACGAGCGCTGGGGCATGGGGCGTGAGCGACTGGACTTGCTCGAGGTGGACGCCTACGCGCCCACCATCCTCCCCCGGACTCCGCCCAAGCCCCCCACTCCACCGCGCCGCCGGAAGCCGAAGGAGAAGAAGAAGGAAGACGAGCCGGCCCCGGAGACGCCAGAGCAGCGCGAGGCCCGCCGCAACCGCCGCCGCCTGTCACTGGTGGAGCTGCGCGCGGTGGCGCGCAACCTGAGCCATGGCGCGCGCGACGGCGCGCTGGAGCGCTGCTTCGGCCGCGAGGCGCTGGTGCGCGAGGTGGTGGACGCGCTGGAGGGCCGCGAGGGCGCGGCGATTGTCCTGGTGGGGCCTTCCGGCTCCGGCAAGACGGCGCTGGTGCACGAGGTGGTCAGCCGCCTCACCGCCCGGCAGGACGCCGCCGGCACCCGCCGCGATGTGTGGCGCGTGGACGGCAACCAGTTCATCGCGGGGATGATGTACGTGGGCCAGTGGGAGGCCCGCGCGCGGGGCGTGGTGCAGGAGCTGATGGAGGTGGGCGACCTCCTCTATGTGGACGACCTGGCCTCGCTCGTCTACGCGGGACGCACGCACAACGAGCGCACCAACGTGGCGCAGTACATCGAGCCACATCTGGCGCGCGGCGAGCTGACCGTGCTGGCCGAGTCCACGCCGGAGCGCTTCGAGCGCGTGCGCGAGGAGGCCCCCACCTTCGCCTCGCTCTTCCGCGTGGTGCACGTGCCCGCCCTGGACGCGCGCTCCACGCTGCCCGCGCTGCTGGGCACGCTGCGAGAGTTGGAGGCCGCGAACGACAGGGGCGCGGTGCGACTGTCGCCGCTCGCCCTGGAGACGCTGCTGGACTTGCAGCAGCGCTTCGTGGCGCACGAGGCCTTCCCGGGCAAGGCCGTCCGGCTGCTGCGCCGGGTGGTGGCGCGGCCCGGCACCGAGGAAGGTGGCCTGCGCCGCTTCACCCAGGAGGACGTCACCTCCGCCATGCGCGAGCAGACGGGCCTGCCCGACTTCGTGCTGGGCAGCGCACCGCCGAAGCCGCGCGAGGTGCTGGAGCGCGAAATGGCCGCGCAGGTGGCGGGCCAGCCCGAGGCGGTATCCGCCGTGGTGGATGCCATCCTCACGTTGCAGCGCTCGCTCCAGCCGCCGGACAAGCCGCTGGCCACCTACCTCTTCGTGGGCCCCACCGGCGTGGGCAAGACGGAGACGGCCAAGGCGCTCGCGCGCACCCTCTTCGGCAGCGAGGGGCGGCTGGTGCGCTTCGACATGTCGGAGTTCGTCTCCGCCGCCAGCATCACCCGGTTGCTCGGCATGCCGGGCGCTCCGGACGGAGAGCTGACCACGGCGCTGCGCACCCAGCCCTTCTGCGTGGTCCTCTTCGACGAGGTGGAGAAGGCCCACCCGCGCATCTTCGACGCCCTGCTCCAGTTCCTGGGCGAGGGTCGACTGACGGACGGCGCCGGCCGCACGGTGGACGCGCGGCAGGCGGTGGTGGTGCTCACCTCCAACCTGGGCGTGCGCGAGGCGGCGTCCCGCACGGGCTTCAACCGCTCGCCCGAGGGCGCGGAGGCGCATTACCTCTCCTCGGTGCGAGCCTTCTTCCGCCCGGAGTTCTTCAACCGGCTGGACAGGGTGGTGCCCTTCCGCTCGCTGACACCCGCCGCGCTGCGGGTGGTGGTGGAGCACGCCCTGGAGTCGCTGCTGTCGCGCCGGGGCATCCGCCGCGGCAACGTGCTGGTGGAGGTGGAGTCCCCGCTGCTGGACCTGCTGGTGGAGCAGGCCTACGACCCGCGCTATGGCGCGCGCCCCCTCAAGCGCGCCCTGGAGCGGCGCCTCACGGTGCCGCTGGCCCACCACCTGGTGTGGCGCGGCGCGGAGGACCTTGCCCGGGTGGAGCTGTTCCGTCGGGGCGACGACATGGGCCTGTCCGTGGAGCTGATGGTGCGCGAGCCGGCGTGGGCGCCGGAACAGGACCCGGCGGCCTGGACGCTCATGGACGTGTCTCGCGTGCTGGAGCAGACGGTGGCGCGGCTGGACGGGCTCTCCGGGGTGGAAGCGTCCCCGGACGCCGCCGAGCTGGTGGAGCGCCTGGAGCGGCTGTCCGCGGAGGCGGTGGACATTCGTGAGAATGAGCTGGCGGAGCGCGACTTCCTGGAGATGGAAGCCCCGGTGCCCAAGGAGATTGTTCGCGGGGATCACTGGAACCGCCACCCCGGCCGGGGTGGCCTCAGGGCGCGGCCGACATATTCCTCCGTGCCCCAGCCGGTGTCCCAAGAGGAGCGCCTGCGCCGCTGCCGGCCGCTGGTGGTGAACCTGCGGGACGAGGTGGAGTGGCTGGCGCACCAGCTTGCCTGCCGCGAGCGTGGCCCCGACGTGCGGGTGGTGCTGGTGGAGGGGCTCGGCGACACGCCGGTCTCCGCGCTGGACGCCGTGGTGCGCGCGCTGCCCCAGGACCTGGGACGCTCCGTGGTGCACGAGGAGCGGGTGGAGCCGGATGGCCGCGTCGCATGGGCGGAGCCCGGCTCGCAGCGCCCGGCGGGGGTGCGGGTGCGGCGCATTGCAGTGGGCCTGGCGGGCTTCGGGCTCGCGGAGGTGCTCGCGCCGCTGGAGGGCTACGCGCTGGTGGAGAGCCTGCGAGGCGACATCGTGCGTCCGGCGCCGGTGCGCGTGGAGCTGCTGGCGGGTGACGTGGGCCTGCTGGACGATGTCTCGCGCGCGGTGGCGACGCGGGACGCGGTGCGCGCGACGGAGCGCGAGGCGCGACGGGCGGGGACGGCCCAGGCCGAGGGCGCCGGCCGCGTGGTGGTGGAGGGCAACGAGAGCGGGCTGGTGCACCTGGCCAGCCGGCGCACGCCGTCGGAGGCGCTGGCCTGGGCGGGGCGCGTGTTGCGGCGGGCCGCCCGCGAGGAGGGCTGAGACATGGACAAGAACTTCCACCTCTTCGTGCGTCGTTACCCGGGCGTGGGCGTGGCGGCCCATGTGCTGACGCACCCGCACCTGGCCTCGTTCGCGGCGGACCTGAACACCGCGCGGCTGGACCTGGCCGAGGTGCTGGGCCGACTCCTGCGCCGCGGCGAGCTGTGGGACGAGGTGACGCACTGGGAGGACCTGCGCCAGCGCCGCATGGCCCTCACCGTGCGCGCGCTCCAGCATGGGCGGCTGCTGCCGGTGCCCCTGCGCCTGACGGTGGTGACGCACGGCGGGCGTTCCGGCACGAAGGCCGCGCGCAAGGGAGACGCCGCGAAGGGGCCGCTGCGCGTCTGGGTGCCCCGCGTGAATGTGGAGGGCATGCTGCAAGACCTGGCGGACCTGGAGCCGTACGTCGAGGAGCTGGTGCGCTACGAGCTGCACCTCGCGCCGCTGGAGCGGCTGCACGGGCTGGCGTACGTGGGCGAGGAGTCGGTGGAGACGCTCTCGGTGCCGGCGCGCGTGAAGCAGACGCCGCGTGCCCGCGCCGCCGGAGAGGACGCGAAGCAGCCAAAGCGCCCGCCCCCGCCCGAGGGGCTCGCGGAGGCCAGCCGCTGTCTCAACGAGGAGGCCCGCGCCGGGCTGCTGGAGCGGGCCTGGGAGCGCGACGCGGAGGTGGGCCGACTCGCCGAGGCCGTCACCGCGAGCACCCGCGCCAGCGTGCTGCTGGTGGGCCCTCCCTCGGTGGGCAAGACGGCGCTGGTGCACGAATTGGTGCAGCGCGCGGAGGCGGCGTCCCAAGGCCATCCGCTACACGGCCTGGAGGTGTACAGCACCTCGGGCGGCCGCATCATGGCGGGCATGCGCTACCTGGGGCAGTGGCAGGAGCGCGTGCAGCGCATGGTGGAGGCGCTCCGCGTGCGCCGCGCGGTGCTGCACCTGGACAGCCTGTCGGAGCTGCTGTCGCTCGGCGGCGGTGACACGGGCCTGGACGTGGCGCGACACCTGCTGCCTGCACTGGAGGGCGGCGAGGTGGCGCTGGTGCTGGAGGCCACTCCAGAGGACGTGGCCCGCGCGGAGCGGACCCACGGCGCCTTCCTCCAGGCGCTGCGGCACATGTCGGTGGCGCCGCTGGCGCCGGTGGCCGCGCGCGCCGCGCTCCAGCAGGCTTCGCAGCGGGTGGCCCGCGCGCGCAAGGTGCGCTTCACGCCGGAAGCGCTGGACCGGGCCGCGGAGCTGACGGAGCGCTTCGGTGAGGGGCCTCCGCCCGGTGGCGCGGTGGCCCTGTTGCGCGCGGCCAGCACCCAGCCGTCCGCCGCGGGCGAGGTGGACGCGGCCGGGGTGACGCAGGCCTTCTGCACCCGCACCGGCTACCCGCGCGAGCTGGTGGACACGTCCATCCGGTTGGACCCGGAGGCGCTGCTGCGCCGCTTCCGCGAGCGCATCGTCGGCCAGGAGGAGGCCACGCTGCTCCTGCGCAACCTCATCGTCACCCTGAAGACGGGGCTGGCGGACCCGTCCCGCCCGCTGGGCGCCTTCCTGCTGCTGGGCCCCACCGGCGTGGGCAAGACGGAGTCGGCGCTCGCGCTGGCCGAGTACCTCTTCGGCGACACGGCCCGGCTGGCCCGCTTCGACATGGCGGAGTACGCGGCGCCGGGGAGCGCCGCGCGGCTGGTGGGTGAGGTGGGCGGTCAGCAGGGCGGCCTCGCCCGGCGCGTGCGTGAGCAGCCTTTCGGCGTGGTGCTGCTGGACGAGGTGGAGAAGGCGGACGCTGGCGTCCATGACCTGCTGTTGCAGGTATTGGGCGAGGGCCGCCTCACGGACGGCACCGGCCGCACCGTCAGCTTCCGCAACACCGTGGTGCTGCTCACCAGCAACCTGGGCGCGGACAGCGCGGGCCGCTCGCTCGGCTTCGGCGGAGGCACGGTGAGGGACATGGAGCAGCACTACCTGGGCGCCGCCACCGCCTTCTTCCGGCCCGAGCTGCTGAACCGGCTGGACCAGGTGGTTCCCTACCGCTCGCTCACGCCAGAGGTCATCCGCGCGCTGGCCCGGCGCACGCTGGAGGCGGCCCTGACGCGAGAGGGCCTCACCCGGCGTGGGGTGAAGGTGTCCTTCGGCGAGGACGTGGTGGAGCACCTGGCGCGCACGGGCTTCGACGCGCGCTACGGCGCCCGGCCCCTGAAGCGCGCCGTGGAGCAGCACGTGGTGACGCCGCTGGCGCAGTGGCTCGCCGCGCACGCGAGCGCCCCACCCGCGCGGGTGCTGCTGCGTGTGGGCGCGGATGGGCGGGTGGAGCTCGCATAAGGCGGCGGTGGACCGCCGCTTCCTCAGTTCGAGCCGCCGCCGCTCCAGGTGAGCAGGGCGCTCACGCCCAGGCTGCGCTCGCCGCCGCTCATCAGCCGCCACGGCACGGAGACGCCCACGTCCACGGACTCGGTGGGCCGCACGTAGAGGCCTGGCGCGAGGATGCCGGTGTCGCTGCCCTGCTCGTTGCGGAACGCGGCTTCCAGCGTCGGCCGCAGCACGCCGTCGCCCAGCTCCATTGCCAGTCCGAGGTCCGGCTGCACCGTGCCGTCACGGCCGCCACTGGAGGGTAGCAGCTCCGCCTGCGCGCTCGCGTTGAGCCCCACTGGCCCCAGGTCCTTGTACGCGAGCAGGTAGGGCGCCACACCCGGCCGCAGCGAGTCCTCCGGCGTGTCCCGCTGCGCGAGCATCTCCGCGCCGACGGACACCGCCAGTCCGCGCCGGCCGTCGTTCATCAGGCCCCAGCTTGCGCCCACGCTCCCCTCCTGGAACGCAGCGTCCTCCCCTTCCGGGGACAGCTCCACCTCGACCGCGAGTTGGAGCCGGTCGGTCAGCCCGTACTCGACATTCACCGGCAGCTCGAAGCTCGCCTCTCCGTCATCCTGCTCCCACTCGAGGCCACTGCTCGCCTCCATTTCCTGCCGCTGGTTGAGTGGGGCTTCATCTCCGAGGAAGAGTTCCTCGACGCGTCCTTCCACGCGGTCCTGTTCACCGCTTTCCGCTCCCAGCGCGGGCGTGGCGAGCGCGAGCAACAGAGGCAACGACTGCCGCCAGGTTCCGGTCCTCATGCCCACAGGGTGGCTACGGGCGAACAGCCCGTGCATGGCCCCCTGCCGCTTTCGGCCAGGGCTCGCTGACCCGCATGCCCTCCATCCGACCTGACAGTAGCGGGTAGTCAGCGACCCTTCGTGCTCCAGGGGCGGGCATGCCCGCGGCGCGACCCTGCGAGGAAGTCGGGAGTGCTATCCTCGGCGCGCGTCCCTCCCCCCGGATTCCGCACCGCCCTCGCGTGACTTCCCCCGGCCCGGAGGGCGTGGTTCCGCATGCGCTGCATCGACGAGTCCCTCTTCATGAAGCTGCTGCTGGGCGAGCTGTCGCCCGAGCAGACCACCCAGGTGGATGCCCACCTCGACACCTGCGCCGCGTGCCGGCAGCTGGTGGCCCAGGGGCTGCGCGCGCAGAACCCGGAGAAGGCGCCTGACTCCGGCCGGGAGGAGGCGGCATCCCCCACGCGTGAAGGCCTTTCGCGGGACGCGCCGCTGGAGAAGGGCACCGCCGTCGGCCGCTACCTCGTGCTGGAGGTGCTCGGCGCGGGCGCCATGGGCGTCGTCTACAGCGCGTATGACCCGGAGCTGGACCGGCGCGTGGCCCTCAAGCTGCTGCGCGCGGGAGCGCTGGCCCTGGACGCGGAGCGCGGTCGGGCCCAGCTGATGCGCGAGGCCCAGGCCATGGCCCGCGTCTCGCACCCGCACGTGGTGCCCATCTACGACGTGGGCACCTTCGGCGGGCAGGTCTTCCTCGCCATGGAGCAGGTGGAAGCGCAGACGCTGGGCACGTGGCTGAAGGTCACCGCCCGCCCCTGGCGCCAGGTGCTGTCCCTCTTCGTCGACGCGGGCCAGGGGCTGGCCGCGGCGCATGCGGCGGGCGTGGTGCACGGCGACTTCAAGCCGGAGAACCTCCTTGTCGGCCGCGACGGCCGGGTGCACGTCACCGACTTCGGCCTCTCACACCTGGGCGCGCCCCCTCAGGGACACCCTCCTCACCTGAATGCGGCCCCGGACGTCACCACGGAGTTCTCCACCCGGTCGGTCATGGGCGGCACGCCGGCCTACATGCCGCCGGAGCAGCTCTGTGACGGCGTCCGCGCGGGCGCCGGGGGTGACCAGTTCGCCTTCTGCGTGACGCTCCACGAGGCACTCTATGGAGAGCGCCCCTTCGAGGGCCGCTCCCTGTCCACGCTGAAGGCCGAGGTGAGCGCGGGGCGCGTGCGCCCCGCGCCCCCGGGCACCCGCGTTCCCCCCTGGCTGCGGCGCGTGCTGCTGCGCGGCCTGTCCGTCCGTCCCCAGGAGCGCTTCCCGTCGATGGAAGCCCTGCTGGCCGAACTCCAGCGAGACCCCGCCGTGCGCTGGCGTCGGAGGCTGGCCCTGGCTGGCGGTGTGATGCTGCTGGCCTCCGCCGTGGCCCTCACCCACCTGGTGACCACCCGCCGCGCGCGGGCCTGCAACGGGACGGCGGAGCTGTCGTCCATCTGGAGCGCCGAGCAGCAGGGCGCCATCGAGTCCGCCTTCCTCGCCACCGGCCGTCCCTACGCGGCCGGAGCATGGCAGCGCGTGCGGCGCGAGCTGGACGCCTACACCGCCGCCTGGGCGACGACGCGCACCACCGCCTGCGAGGCCACGCGCGTGCGTGGCGGACAGTCCGAGGAGGTGCTCGCGTGGCGCATGCGCTGCCTCGACGGCCGGCTGGCGGACGTGTCCGCGCTCTCGAGCCTGCTGTCCCAGGCGGATGCGAGCATGGTGGACGAGGCGCACCGCGTGGTGAAGGCGCTGCCGCCGCTATCGAGCTGCTCGGAGGCGCTGGCGCCTGGAGGCCCTCCCGCGCCCGAGGATGCGGCGACGCGCGAGCGGCGGAGCACGCTGCGCGACACGCTGGCGCGCGGGCGCGCGCTGAATACCACCGGACGCTACAAGGAGGGCGTGGCGCTGGTGGAGCCGGTGGCCCGGGCGGCGAAGGACGCGGGGGACCGCCGCGAGGGCGCCGAGGCCGCCCTCCTCCTGGGGGAGCTGCGCGAGGGCGCGGGAGACTGGAAGGGCGCGGAGGCGGCGTACTTCGAGGCCCTGGATGCGGCGGAGGCCACCCGCCAGGACGAGGTCGCCGCCCGGGCCTGGACGCGGCTGGTGCGGGTGTCCACCGTGGGACTGGACGCCTACGAGCTGGCCGCGCGCTGGAGGAACCGCGCCGCCGCCGCCATCGACCGGCTGGGCGGCGGGAATGAACTGCTGCGGGTGAACCTCCTGACGTACGCGGGCACGCTGCTGCGCAAGCAGCTCCGCTTCGACGAAGCGCTGCTACAGCAGGAACAGGCATTGGTGCTGGTGGAGCGCGCCTTCGGCCCGGACAGCCTGGAGGCCGCGGACGTGAACCAGGAGCTGGGGGCCACCCGGCTGGAGCAGGGCCGGCTGGCCGAGGCCCGCGCGCACACGGAGCGGGCGGTGGCGCTGACGCGGCAGGCGCTGGGCCCCGAGCACCCGGAGGTCGCGCGGGTGCAGCTCGCGCGGGTGATGGTGCTGCGGACGCAGGGGGAGCTGGCGGAAGCGGAGACCCAGGCGCGTGACGTGCTGGCGACCTTCGAGCGGACGCTCGGCCCAGACCACCCCCGCGTCTATGACGCGCTCAATGACGTGGCCTCCACACTCGTCGTCCAGCAACGGCAGGCAGAGGCCCTGCCCCTCTATGAGCGCGCGCTTGCCATCGCCCGCAAGACGGACGGGCCGGACAGCCTGGGCGTCGCCGTCATCCACAGCAACCTGGGGTACCTGTACTACCACCAGAAGAAGTGGGACGAGGCCCTGCTCCACTTCAAGACGACGGTAGCCCTTCGCGAGAAGCTGTTCGGCGCGTACGACGCGGGCATGGTGATGACGCTGCGGCTCATCAGCCGCGCGCTGAACCGGCAGGAGCGCTTCGACGAGTCGGTGCGGTACATCCAGCGCGCCGCCGACATCCAGCTCATGCAGCGGGACGACCCCAAGGCCCAGTGGATTGTCGTGCTCAACGACCTGGGGTCCACCTACCTCAAGGCGGGCCGGCCCGCCGAGGCACTCGCCCCGCTGGAGCGGGCCCTGGCCGGCACGGAGAACGCGCGGCGCATGCCGGGCCAGCGGACCGACTCCCTCTTCCTGCTGGCGCGGGCGCTCTGGGACGCGGAGAAGGACCGCGAGCGCGCCCTGAAGCTGGGCTCCGAGGCGAGGGCGGAAGCCATCAAGGACGGGGCGGACTCGGCCAGCCTGCTGGTGCGCCTCAACGACTGGCTCGCCAAGCGGGGCGTGCGCTGACTCGCGCCCGGACGGACTCGGCCAGCCTGCTGGTGCGCATCAACGACTGGCTCGCCAAGCGGGGCGTGCACTGAAGCTCGCACGCCCTGCCCGTGCGCAGGCCTCAGCGCGTGGTGGGTGCCGCCTGGCGCTCGGGAGCGCGGCCCCGGGTGCCGGCGGCCCACTCGTCCCAGACGTTGAAGGACTTCATCTGCTGGCCCAGGTCGGTGCTCTTGATGAGCGTCTCCACCTCGGCGCGGCTCTGGCGGGGCAGCCGCTCCTCCATGTTGGCGAAGCCCCAGGCGAGCGCGCCCACCACGGCGGCGTTGGCGCGCAGCGTCCTCGTGTCGCACTGCTCGAACTCGTCCGAGCGCGCGTGGTAGTTGGGCCCGTAGGTGGCCGCCTCCTGGTTGGCGATGAGGTTGGCCACGCCGTGCAGCATGAAGTCGAAGTTGTCGGTGCCCACCACCGGCACGTCCACCTGCGTGAAGGGCCCCAGGCCCTCCACCGGCTTCAGCGCCTTGTCCACCAGCGGCACCAGCGGCGGCCGGCCGTTGGTGAAGAAGCCGGTGATGCGGCCGCAGCCGATGTCCACCGAGAGCGCCATGGCGTGCCCGTCCAGCTCCGCCCCGTGCGTACGCACATAGCCCGCCGAGCCGTGCATCCCCTGCTCCTCGCCATTCCACAGGGCGAAGCGGAGGGTCCGCGCCGGCTTCAGTCCCAACCGCTGCAGCTGCCGCGCGACGTCGATGAGCATCGCCACGTTGGCGCCGTTGTCCAGCGCGCCGCCGCCCAGGTCCCAGCTGTCCAGGTGCGCGCCCAGGACCACGACTTCCTCCGGCCGCGTGGTGCCTCGAATCTCGCCGATGACGTTGCGGGACTCGTAGGGGCCTCCCGTCTGGAGGTCCAGCGCGGCATTGAGGGTGAGCGGCGTGCCGGCGCGCAGCAGTCGCAGCGCACGCTTCGCGCCGTCCCGCTCCATCACCATCATGGGACGGGTGTTCTTCGGGCCCGTGGAGACGTTGTGCCGGTAGAGCTGGTTGCCAGGCCGGCTGCCCATGTAGACGACGCCGGCCACGCCCGCGGCGAAGGCGCGGGACTCGATGTCCGTCGCCTCGCTGTACTCGCGGAACAGCCCGTCCACGTCGCGCAGCTCCTCCGTCTCCACCAGGAGGAACGCGCCGCGCGCCTTCGCGCCCACGCGCTTGAAGTCCGCCTCCGTGCCTCGCCCCACGTCCAGCAGCGGCGCGGAGAGGCCGCCCTTCGGCGTGGCGGTGGAGAAGGGCATCGCGGCCACGCGAGGGGCGAAGCGCACGCTCTTGCCCTGCACCGAGGCCGTCGCGCCGCGCTCCAGCCACAGCGCCGGCATGCGGAAGGCCTCCGCGCGCGCCGTCACGCCCGCGGCGCGGAAGCGCTCCAGCGCCCACTCCACCGAGCGGCGGTTGGCATCCGAGCCCGTCGCCCGGCCCCCCACCTCGTCCACCAGCGAGCGCAGGTCCTCCACCATGGGCGTCCCCCCGAGCAGGGTGCCTACGAGCAGCGCGGCCTCGCGCTCCCGCGTGGAAGCGGCGTCCTCCGCCGCCCCGGCGAGCACCGGCGTGGCCAGGGCAAGGGACAGCACGGCGAGGCTGCGCGACAGTCGGGAGCGGGACATGCGGAAGGCACCTCGGGGGTGGAGGAAGTGGGGCGAGTATGGCTCCAATTCCAGCTGCAGGACGACACCGCGGTCGACTACATCCAGATGACCCTCAGCTGCTGACCGGGACTTCCGGGTCCGCCAGGCGGGGCGCGTCACGGGCGGTCGGAGAAGCTATCGGTGGCTCGTCAGCCCCCACGACGCCCCCTGGAATCCGTGCGTGGGCGTCTTGAGCGGGGGCCCGGTGAGCCCCCTCCCGCTGCGTTCCACCCGGGCGGCAATGAAGCCCCAGCCCGCCTCTCCCGGAGGGCATCCAAGATGCGCAGCCTCTAGAGGAAGCGCTCCCGTCGAAGGCACGGGACGCGCACCGCCACCCGGCAAGCGCCCGCCGCGCTTCGCGGGTGGAGACCTCATGGAGGGGCGTGCGTGTTGGGACAGGGCGCGAGCTTGACGGACCGGGATGCCATCGAGGGGATCTCCGCGGAACAGTCCCGACTGTTCCTGGAGACCATGGTGGCGTGTGCCCCCGTCGGCCTCGCCCTCCTCGACCTGGACTTCCGGTTCATCCACATCAACGACGCCCTGGCCGACATGAATGGCCTGCCCCGCGAGGCCCACCTGGGCCGCAAGCTGCGGGATGTCCTCCCCGAGCTGTGGCCCTTCGTCGAGCCGCACTACCGTCAGGTGCTGGAGACCGGGCAGCCGGTGCTGAACCTGGAAGTCACCGGGGCCACCCCCAAGGAGGTGGGCGTCTCGCGTCATTTCCAGGTGAACTACTACCCCGTGCGGGAAGGCACCGACGCCGTGCAGGGCATCGGCATCGCCGTGGTGGAGATCACCGAGTCGAAGCGCTCCCACCAGGCGCTGCGCGCGAGCGAGCAGCGCTACCGCTCGCTGGTGGAGGCCATGGCGCAGACGGTGTGGACAACCAATAGCCGTGGCGAGCTGCTGGAGCCCGCCCCGCGCTGGCTGGCCTTCACGGGGCAGACGCATGGAGCGCACCTGGGGCTGGGCTGGCTCGACGCCATCCATCCAAGCGACCGGACGCGCTTCGTGACGGAGTGGGCCGCCGCCCTGGAGACGAGAGACCCGTACCAGGGAGAGCTGAGGCTCGGCTTCCATGACGGCTCCTATCGCGCCGTCGTCGTCCGGAGCGTCCCGGTGTTCGACGACGCGGGCCTGGTCCGCGAGTGGATCTCCACCGCCGAGGATATCACCGAGCGCAAGCACGCCGAGGACGAGCTGCGGCGGACCACGGAGGCGCTGCGGCAGAGCGATCAGCGCTACCGGACCTTCATGTCCCAGAGCACGGAGGGCATCTGGCGGATGGAGATAGCGCCTCCTATCGACACGCAACTGCCCGAGGACGCGCAGGTCCACGCGCTCCTGCGCCAGGGCGCCATCGCCGAGGTGAATGACGTGATGGCCCGCATGACGGGGTGCCAGGCGGCGCGGGAGCTGGTGGGTACCACGCTGCACCAGCTGGTCCTGCGGCTCACGCACTCCGAGGACGCCGTCGATGCGGCGGTCCGGCCCTTCGTCCGCCACGGCTACCGGCTGGAGGATGTGGAGACGCGCCAGGTAGACGCGGACGGGGTGGAGCGCGTGCGTCTGGCCAACCTCATCGGCGTGGTGGAGCAGGGCCGGCTGGTTCGCGTGTGGGGAACCCAGCACGACGTGACGGAGCAGGTGCGGGCGAAGGAGGCCCTGGAGCAGAGCCGCGAGGTGGTGAGGATGCGGGAACATCAGCTCCGCGCCATCACCGACGCGCTCCCGGCCCTGGTGGCCTACGTCGACACCCAGGAGCGCTACGTCTTCTGTAACAGGGCCTTCCAGTCGTGGTTCGGACTCGACCCGGAGGAACTGGCGGGCCAACCCGTGCGCGTCTCGGCCGGGGAGATGGGGTACGCGCACCTGAAGGACTGGATGCGCAAGGCGCTCGCGGGAGAGACGGTCCACTACGAGAGCGCGCTGACCCTTCGCGACGGACGAATGCTGCACGTCCAGTCCACGTACGTGCCCACGCGGACGCCCCAGGGCGCGGTCAAGGGCTTCGTCGCCCTCATCCATGACATCACCGAGCGCAAGCGGGCCGAGGCAGCGGTGGAGGCCGAGCGCGCGCGCCTCTACGACGTCCTCATGAACGTTCCGGCGTCCATCGCCCTGCTGAGCGGGCCCGAGCAGCGCTTCTCCATGCTCAACCCCATCTTCCGACAGCTCGCGAGCGGCATGGACCTGACCGGCCAGTCCCTGCGGGAACTCGTGAAGCGCAACAGGAATGGCGAGGAGTACTCCCGGGCGCTCCAGCAGGTCTACGAGTCTGGCAAGCCGTTCTCCATGAAGGAGCTGTCGATGTGGCTCGACTCCCACGAAGACGGCACGCGACAGGAGCGGTTCTTCAACATCGCCTACCTGCCGCTGCGCGACGCGGATGGGCGGGTGGACTCCGTCATGTCCTACTCCGTGGACGTGACGGCGCAGGTCCAGGCCCGGCGGAAGGTGGAGGAGCTGGCGGCGCACCTGTCCAACCAGCAGCAGTGGTTGGAGTCGGTGCTCGACCGCATCCCGGTTGCGTTCCTGCTGATGGAGCCCGGCACCGGGCGGGCCCTCTTCGCCAACCAGGCCGCGCACCAGATGGCGGGGGGGCGCTTCCCGCTAGGCGTCCCCAGCGAGGACTACGACGGCGCGTACCGGCTCACCGACGAGGCAGGGAACCCCATCCCCACGGACCAGATTCCCGGGGTGCGGGCCTCGCGGGGCGAGCGCTTCCGCCAGATTCCCGTGGTGTGGCATGCCCCCGTCGGCCGGTACTCACTCGTCACCGACTCGGAGCTGCTCCCCGCGATGCACGGCCACCCGGCCACCGTCTTGCTCGCCCTCCAGGACGTGACGCGGCTCAAGCAGACGGAGGCCCGGCTCCAGGAGGCCGTGCGGCTGCGCGACGAGTTCCTCACCGTGGCCTCCCACGAGCTGAAGACGCCGCTCACCCCGCTGCAGATAAAGCTCCAGGGGCTCGCCCGCGAGGCCCGGGCCAAGGTGCCCCTGGCCCGGCTGCGGGAGCGCGTGCTGAGCACCGCGGAGAGCGCCTCGATGCAGGTCCGCAAGCTCACCGCCCTCATCAATGACCTGCTGGACGTCACGCAGCTCACCGGCGAGACGCTGTCCCTCCAGCGGGAGCGGGTGGACCTGGCGGACGTCCTCCACGAAGCAGCGGAGCAGCTCCGCTCCCAGGCCGCCCATGTCGGAAGCGACATCGTCGTCCAGGCCCCGGAGCCCGTGGTGGGCTGGTGGGACCGGCACCGGCTGGAGCAGGTGGTGCGCGGCCTGCTGTCCAACGCCATCAAGTACGGGCCCGGCAGGCCGGTGGTGCTCACGGTGTCGCGGCTGAAGGAGCGGGCCCACCTCACCGTGCGGGACGAGGGCATCGGCATCTCGCCGGAGAACCTCTCCCGCATCTTCGAGAAGTTCGGCCGCGCCGTCTCCGCCCGCAACTACGGGGGGCTGGGGCTGGGCCTCTTCATCAGCCGGTGCATCGTGGAGGCGCACCAGGGCACCCTCCGCGCGGAGAGCCAGCCGGGCCAGGGGGCGACCTTCACCGTGGAGCTGCCGCTTGCCATGGACGGACGGCCCCCGGCGGCGACGATGCACTGACGGGGACCGCCCTCCCGGGCGTCAGACCGGGAGGGAGCGGGCGATGGGCAGCTCCCGCACGCGGGTGCCGGTGAGCGCGAAGACGGCGTTGGCGATGGCCGGCGCGACGGGCGGAACCCCCGGCTCGCCGATGCCGCCGGGCGCGGCGTCGCTCTGGACGATGTCGACGTGAATCTTCCGCGGCGCCTCGTTGATGCGCACCAGCTTGAAGTCGCGGAAGTTGGACTGCTCCACCGCGCCGCCCTTCACGGTGATTTCCCCGTGCAGCGCCAGGCTCATGCCGAAGATGATGGAGCCCTCCATCTGCGCGCGCACGCGGTCCGGGTTGATGACCGTCCCGGCATCCACCACGATCCACGCCTCGTCGACGCGGACCTTCCCGTTCGGGTCCTTCACCACCGACGCGACGACGGCCACGTAGCTGAGGAAGCTGCGGTGCGCGGCGAGCCCCAGCGCCCGGCCGTCCTTCTTCCGCTCGTCCCAGCGCGACAGCTGGGTGACGCGCTCGATGACGCCCCGCAGGCGCCCCGCGTCGACGGGGTGCTTGTCCAGCGGCTGGCCGTAGTTCTCCAGCTTGGAGATGCCCAGCTCCTGCAGCGACGCCTGGCGGGGCGGACCCAGCACCTCCAGCAGCATGTCGCGTGGATCCACGCCGCGGGCCTGCGCCAGCTCGTCCACGAACGAGTTGACCGAGAAGGCGTGGAAGATGTTGTAGACGGACCGGAGCCAGCCGATGCGCACATGGGCGTTGGCCTCGCAGGCCTCGGCGCGGACGTTGGGGATGCCGAGCGCCAGGTCCGTCACGCCCTGCTGGAGGTCCCTGTCGCCAGGCCGGTTCACCGGCGCGAAGGTGGAGCCGATGGGCGGGAAGGCCGTCCGGTGCCGCCACGCGACGACCTTGCCGGACGCGTCCAGCCCGGCGCTCAGCCGCTGGAGGCTGACCGAGTGGTAGTAGTCGTTGCGGACGTCGTCCTCGCGCGTCCACTGCACGCGCACGGGGACGCCCGCCTCGCGGGCCAGCCACACCACCTCGGCGATGTAGTCCGCCTTCGACTTCCGGCCGAAGCCGCCGCCCAGGAAGGTGACATGGACCTTCATCTTCTCCGGCGGACGCCCGAGCACGCCCCCCGCCACCATCTGCGCCGCCTGGGGGTTCTGGGTGGGGGCCCAGACCTCGCAGGTGTCCGCGTCCACCCGCGCCAGCACGGCGATGGGCTCCATGGGCACGTGCGGGAGGTGGGGGACGTAGTACTCGGCCTCGATGACGCGCGCGGCGCCGGCCAGGGCGGCGTCCACGTCGCCCACGTTGCGGACCGGCGTGCCCGGCGCGCGCACCGACGCGGTCAGCTCCTCGCGGAACTTCTTCGAGTCGTAGGAGGCGTTCTCCCCGTCGTCCCAGGTGATGTCCAGCGCGGCGCGGCCCTTCATCGCCGCCCAGGTGTTCTCCGCGAGCACCGCCACCCCACCCCACTGCTGGAAGGTGAAGGGCTTCTTCGGCGCCGGCAGCTCGATGACGCGCTTGACGCCCGGGACGGCGAGCGCCTTCGTCGCGTCGTACTTCACCACCCGGCCGCCCGCGACGGCGGGACGGGCAATCATGGCGATGAGCATGCCGGGAAGCTTGACGTCCGCCCCGAACACCGCGGAGCCATTGACGTAGGCCGGGCCGTCCAGCAGCGGAAGCTCCCTGCCCACGCGGCGCAGCTCCGACTTCGGCCGGAGCTTGACGGCCTTCGGCTCCGGCACGGCCACCTTCGACGCCTCGTTCGCCAGCTCCCCGAAGCCCAGCGTCCGCTGGCCGCCGCGGTGGAACACGGCGTGGTCCCTCGCCTCGCAGTCCTCGGGCTTCACCTTCCAGCGCCGGGCGGCGGCGGCCACCAGCATGGTGCGCGCGGTGGCGCCGGCGCGGCGCATGTCCTCGTAGATGCCCCGGACGCTGTTGGAGCCGTCGGTGTTCTGGTCGCCGTAGGCCGTGTGGCCGTCCGCCTGGAGGATGCGCACCCGCGCCATGTCCGCGCCCAGCTCGTCGGCGATGAGCACCGGCAGCGAGCTGCGGATGCCCTGCCCCATCTCCGAGCGGTGGCAGACGATGGTGACGAGCCCGTCCGGCGCCACGTGGACGAAGGCGTTGGGGTTGAGCCCCGGGGTGCCCGCCTCGATGGCCGGGGAGCTGGTGGGGGGCTTCTTCCCCATGCGCCCGGAGGGCTCGTCCGCGAGGGCCTCGGCGGAGAAGAGGCCCACGGTGAGACCGCCCACCGCCAGGTTCAGCCCCTCCAGGAAGGAGCGCCGCGTAATCAACTGGAGCCGCTGGGTCATGGCGTTCTCGCTATTCCTCTGACAGGCCCGCGACCTTCTTCACGGCCGCGCGGATGCGCGTGTACGTCCCGCACCGGCACAGGTTGCCGGCGAGCGACTGGTCGATGTCCGCATCCGTCGGCTTCGGCTTCTTGGCCAGCAGCGCCGCCGCGCACATGATCTGCCCCGCCTGGCAGAAGCCGCACTGCGGGACACCCATGTCCACCCAGGCCTTCTGCAGCGGGTGGTTGCCGTCCGGCGACAGCCCTTCAATCGTCGTCACCGACTTCCCGTCGGCGCGGCGCACCGGCGTCACGCACGCGCGGACCGTCTGCCCATCCAGGTGGATGGTGCAGGCGCCGCACAGGGCCTGGCCGCAGCCGTACTTCGTGCCGGTGAGGCCGAGCACGTCGCGCAGCGCCCAGAGCAGCGGCATCTCCGGGTCGACCTCCAGCTCCTTCTCCACACCGTTGACTCGGACGCGAATCGTCATGGCCGTGCTTCCTCGCTCGGGCACTCCGCGCCCGTCTCCACCCAGGCGGCGACGATGGCGCCGAACTGCTCCTGGGTCCCCGGGGCGGGCTCGCGCCCCCAGCCGGGCTTCCATCCCCAGCCCACCAGCTCGTCATGGGCGTTGTGTTCGATGATTTGCGCCAGCGTCTTGCCGCCGTTGCGCTTCGGGTCCTTCAGCTGCTCGCAGATGTGGCGCGGGCTCTTGCCCACCCACGCCATTTCGATGGGCGCCAGGTGCCAGTTGGGCGCGCCGGGCACGCGCGCGTGCTCCAGGTTGCGGTCCTGGTGGCAGCTCGTGCACTCCATGCCCACGACACCCTTGTCCTCGGGCCCGCGCACCACCGGCGGATTGTGGGGCTGCCCGTCCGTCCCGTGGAGGGGCACGTCCCCGGCCGGGTGGCAGTTGGCGCAGCGCGGGTGGAGGAGCACGCGGCTCGCTTCGAGGAAGAGTGCCCTGGAGCGCTCCTCGCTACTCTCAATCGCCGCGAAGGACTCCAGCGCGCGAAGGGCATTGGGAGCGACCTGGGGCAGCGCCTGTCGGGCCGCGGCCGCCTCGGGCTCTCGCCGGCACCCGCCCACCGCCAGGAGGACGAGCAGCGAGGCCATGACCTGGAGAGATGGCTGCATGGAAACAAGGCTCCAGCAAGTCCCGCCCCGCGACAAGCCGAATATGCGTCAAGCGGGGAAATCAGCGCGGGGCCGTCCACTGAAGGTCGATGGATGACAGGGCTGGCTGGCACGCGCCCGGCGCCACGCCCCGGGCCACTTCGCGCGGGAGGACTCCGCCCCCAGATTCAGGTGAGGGCCCCCCGGCCCGGGAGGAGGTTGTCTTGGCGCTGTCACGGCTGCCGTCACCGAGCGCCATCGCGGACGCGCTCCTCGTCGGAAACGAGGGGACGGTCCTCGACGCGGTGCACCGCTACATGGAGCGCGGCGGTGCCACGTTCCTCGTGGACTCGCTGGCCCGGCCCGTCATGGAGGCGGTCGGCGAGCGCTGGTGTGATGGCCGCGCGACGGTGGCGGAGGAGCACGCCGCCTCGGAGCTGCTGCGCGAGCTGCTGACGCACCTGCTGCCCGGCCTCGCGTGGCACCAGGGAGGGCCGCGAGCGGTCGTCACCTGCGCGCCCGGCGAGCGTCACCTCCTGGGGGCGCGGCTCGTCTCCCAGGTGCTGGCGCTCGACGGCTGGCACGTGCGCTTCCTGGGCGCGGACACGCCCGCCAGGGACCTGGCCATCTTCGTCGCCCGCGAGCAGCCGGTGTTCGTGGGCCTCTCCATCACCCTCCCCGACAACCTGGCGGGCGCGCGGCTCGCCCTGGAGCTGATGCACCGCACGACGCCCCACATCCCCCTCATGGTGGGAGGCCGCTGCGGCGGGGAGCTGGCCCCCGAGGAGCACGGCGCGTGGACGGTGCTCGACTCCACCGGGGAGCTGCTGGCCCTGACGCGGGGCAACGTCGGCGGGCATCTCCTCCCGCGCTGAGGGCAGCCACTCACGCGGTCGACGTGGCGGAGGCCTCCCGTCCTCCGGCGACCTGCCGGGGAGGAGGCGCATGCGTCGGCAGGACCACGGTGAAGGTCGAGCCCTGCCCCGGCTGGCTCCGGACGACGATGGTCCCTCCGTGGGCCTCGATGATCTGCTTCGCGACGTACAGCCCCAGCCCCATGCCACCGTAGTGCCTGGGGGACACCGCGCGCTCGAAGCGCTCGAAGATGCGGCCCGTGTCCTCGCGCGCGAGGCCGATGCCCCGGTCCTGCACGGACAGGCGCGCCAGCTCTCCATACCCCTCCACGGACACGTCGATGGGGTGGCCCGCCCCGTACTTGATGGCGTTCGACAGCAGGCTCGACAGCACCTGCTCCAGCCGGAGCTGGTCCCACACCCCGAGCACCGGGCCGGGGGTATGGACCTCCAGGTGGCACCCCGCCCCTTCCGCCTCTTCGCGGAAGCGGTCCGTCACGTCGGCCGCGAGCCGGGACAGGTCCAGCTCCTCCAACAACAGGCCCAGCCGCCCCGTGGCCACGCGCGACACGTCCAGCAGGCGCTCCACGAGCTGCACCAGTCGCTGCACCTGTGCGTCGGACCGCTCCAGCTGGCGCAGCAGGCGGGGGTCCTTGATTCCGGCGGCCATCACGCTGCGGCGGAGCGTGTCCAGCTGCAGCTTCAGGGGCGTCAGCGGCGTCCGCAGCTCATGCGCGGCGATGGAGAGGAACTCGTCGCGCGACTGCACGCCCTCCCGCGCGGCCAGCTCCAGCTGGTGTGTCGTCCGCAGCTCCACCTCGGTCATCACCGCGGCCGCGAGGTCCTCGAGGATGTGCACATCATCTTCCGTCCAGCGGCGGGGGATGGTGTCCACGACACAGAAGGCGCCCAGAGGCTGGCCTGAGCTGATGAGGGGAATGCCCATGTAGGCCACCGCGCCCAGCTCCGTCACGCCCAGGCAGTCCTGGAACCGGGAGTCCTTGCGCGCGTCCTCGACGATGAGGGGCTCCCCGTCCGTCAGGGTGTACTTGCAGAGCGAGTGCGTCAGCGGCAGCTCACGCTGGCTCTGCCACGGCTCCGGCAGGCCGACGCAGCTCTTGCAGAAGTGCCGCCCATCGTCGATGAGGCTCACCAGGCCCATGGGCGTATGGAGGATGTGGCAGGCCAGGCGGGTGAGCCGGTCGAAGCCCTCCTCTGCCTGCGTGTCCAGGAGCGCGGTTCGGCGCAGAGCAGCCAGACGCTCGGGTGAGCGCAGGATGCTCTGGACATCGTCCGGCACGGTCATCGCCTCCCCGAGGTAGCACGCCCCTTCCTTCCCCCTCGCCTGGAGGTGCGCGGCCAGCCTTCACGTACAGATGGGCAGGGGCCGGCGGGCGGGCCAGAAGCAGGCAGCCGCGGGTTCGTCCTCAAGCCGGGTGTCGCGTGGCGCAGTCCTCCACGAAACCCTGGCTGGGCTAGAGTCCGGGCATGCGCTTCCAGCCACCCTGGGGCGGGGCCTTCCGGCTCCAGACCTTCGTCCACCGGACGCCCGAGGCCCTGCCGCCCCCGGCGGTCGACGCCATCCGGAAGGCCATCCTCGACACGCCCCTGCTCGCCGACTCCAACCTGTCGGGCCAGTTCTCGGGGACCTATGGCTTCTCCATCACCTTCCGGCGCGAGGCCGTCTCCCAGGTGACGGCGCTCTTCCCCGACTTCGCCCCCTTCCTCGACGCCGCGCTGTTGCCGGACTGCGACACCTTCCTGCTCAACCCGCTGCTGGTGGGGGAAGGACGCGGCGTGGGCGCGCACATCGACCGCAGCCTGGAGTTCTACGCGCCCGGCATCGGCTGCCCGGTGGCGGTAAGCGTCCTCTATGTCCAGGTGCCCGAGCGCCTGGAAGGTGGCGAGCTGCGGCTGTATCACCGGGGCAACCAGGTGGCGGCGCTGAAGCCCCAGCCGCGCTCGCTGGTGATGTTCCGGGGCGACCTCACGCACGAGGTCGGCGCCATCGACGCGGGAGCCCCCGAGCGCGCGTCGGCGCGAATCAGCCTGGTCATCGAGCAGTACCGCGTGCCGGACGCACTGAAGGCCCGGGTCCCCCGCTTCGAGCTGCGGACCCGCACGGGGGTGGCGGCATGAGCGAGCTGAGCGTGGACGTGTGGCTGGCGCGGAGCCCGGACGAGGTCTTCACCGCCTTCGGCGACCCCTTCCGGCTGCGGCGCTGGTACGGCGCGCCTCCGGGCGGCCACCGCACCGGGGCCACGGGCGACGTGGCGTCCGGCCAGCCCTTCCAGGTGGACCTCATCGACGCGGGCGGCGTGCCCTTCGTGCAGCGCGGACAGATTCTCTCGGTGACGCCGGGAGAGGGGCTCGAGCTGGAGATGGTGTGGGAGGGTGGAAACCTCGGAGCGACGGCGACGCGCGCCTCCATCGCCCTGCGTCCGGCGGACGGCGGCACCCGGCTGGAGGTGCGCCAGGGGCCGTTCTCCAACCCCGAGTCGCTGGAGGCCCACCGGGCCTGGTGGGGCGCCTGTCTGGGGCGGCTGGTCCGCGTCGTCGCCGGAGACGCCGTGCCCTGCTTCGAGGAGTTCTGGGAGGAGTCACGCGGCTTCGTCGGGCCGCTCGGCATGGCGGCCTACAGCGTGCTCGCCGGCCTGCGTGAGGCCGGCACGGCGCCCGAGGTGCTCGCCCAGGTGGAGGAGACGCTCTACACGCACCTCGCCCGCCTCCCGCCGGAGACGGCCGAGGTGCTGGGCGCGGTGCTGCGCTCGCGCCTCACGGATACCGCGTCCTGACGAAGCCCCTCGCCGTGCCTCCCGGCCCGCCTCAGCGCAGCACGCTCACGTGGATGGGCGGCGTGCGGACCTCGGTGGCGCGCTCCACCACCCGGCCCAGGCGCAGCAAGAGATTTTCTTCGTAGGGGCGCCCGGTGAGCTGGACCCCCACGGGCAGGCCCGCGCGGTCGAAGCCGGCCGGCACGGACAGCGCGGGGAAGCCCGTCAGGTTGGCCAGCCGCACGAAGCGCATCAGCGCGTCCACCACCGGCAGGTTCGACTCCCCGTCCGGCAGCGTCGCCTCCGGAATCACCGGCGCGGTGCTGGCCGTCGTCGGCGTGACGATGACGTCCACGCCCGCCATCTGCGACAGCAGCTCTCGCGTCAGCCGGTGCCGGTGCCGCAGCGCGTGCACCAGGTCCGTGGCCCGGAAGTGCCGGCCGATGGCGAGGTTGGTCCGCGAGTCGAGGCCGAAGTCCGAGGAGCGCGACTTCACGTGCGACATCATCGCCTCCGCCATCTCGCTCAGGATGATGCAGCTGTGCGTCCACAGGATGGTGTTCAGGTCGGGCGGCGGAAGCTCCACCACCGTGGCGCCCGCGTCGGTGAGCGCCCTGACGGACTCCCTGCAGCGCGCCACGACGTCGGCGTCCGCGTCCTCGAAGTAGGGCCAGCAGATGCCGAGCCGCACGCCCGACAGGTTCCCATTCTCGTAGCCCGACAGGTGGTGCGTCGGCTGTGTCTGCGCGACGAGGTCCTGTCCATCCGTCCCGGACACGAGCGCGTACATCGCGGCGACGTCGTCGACGGTGAGCCCCATGGGGCCGACATGGCCCACGTTCCAGCACAGCGGCGGCACGCCCGTCTCGGGGATGCGGCCCCAGGTGGCCTTGAGGCCGACGATGCCGCACAGCGCGGCGGGGATGCGCACCGAGCCGCCGCCGTCCGCGCCGATGCTCAGCGGGCACAGGCCCGCGGCCACGACGGCGCCCGAGCCGCTGGAGCTGCCACCAGTGATGTGCCCCCGGTTCCACGGGTTGCGCGCGGCCCCGTGGTGCGGATTCAACCCGATGGGGTTGATGCCAATCTCGTTCATGTTGGCCTTGCCGAGGATGAGGGCGCCGGCGGCCTTCAGCCGCGCGGCCACCGTCGAGTCCGCGGCGGCCACCTGGTTGCGGAACTTCGTGCCCAGGGTGGTGGGAAAGCCGGCCAGGTCCACCTCGTCCTTGAGGACGACGGGAACGCCGTCGAGCACGCTCAGGGGACGCCCGGCGCGCAGCCGCTCCGCCGAGGCCCCCGCGGCCCGCAGCACTTCCTCGGGCTTGCGCGCGACGAAGAGGCCCAGGCGGTCCTTCCCACCGTCGAGCCTGGCAATGGCCTCGTGGATGCGGCGCACCACCGCCACGGGGTCCGCCCCTCCCTCACGGTAGGCGTGTGCGTAGGCCGAGACGGTCGCCCGCTCCTTCGGCACGGGGGACGCGGCGATGGCGCGCGCGGCCTGCTCCTGCGGCGACTGGGGCTCGCTCGCGGGCGCGTCGTGCGGCAGCGGGAACTGGAGCGGCGGCGCGTCTCCGGCGGACAGCTCACGCCAGCGGTCGATGCCACTGTCGCGCACCAGCTTCTCCAGCACGACGGACCCGACTCCACTCTCCAGCGTGTTGACGAAGGCCTTGAGCGCCACACCGGATACACGGGGCGCCTTCACCGGGCTGCGTTGGTAGGTCATGAAACGGGACACTACCGCTGTCGGCCACCTCGGCGCGCGCGGTGCCACCCGGCCCGGAGCGACCCGGACCGGGGTGCATGCTTCAGGACACGCCGCTGGACTCGGGGAGTGGCTCGGGCTCCGGGAGGTCGCGCGCCTTGCCCGCCTTCCAGGGCAGGTAGTAGCGCGTCATGAAGTCCTCCTTGTAGTCGCGATAGGAGCTGATGGCCCCCAGCGCTGCCCAGCTGCGTATGAAGAGCCACGCCAGGTCGAGCTGATACGGCAGGAAGCCGCTCCGGGCCCCGCTCGGATAGAGGTGGTGGTTGTTGTGCCACTCACCGGCGACGTACCCCGGCCAGAGCTGGTTGATGGACTGGTCGCGGGTGTTGAAGTCGATACCCTCGCGCCGACGGTCCTTGCCGCCCCCATGCCCGTCGAAGTTGAACGTCCGGACTCCGATGGCCCACACCCCGGACATGCCGAAGAGGGCCAGGGCCAGCGCGTGCCCGCCGATGAGGAAGAACGCGCCGTACCAGAACGCCCAGTTGAGGGCGAAGTGCGCCACCGTGTAGCCCGGGTGACAGAGCGAGCCCCACCGCTGGTACTGCTCATAGCTGTTGAGGTGCACGCCCGTGTGCTTCATCAGCTTGCAGAGCTGGGTGTAATCCTTGGGGCTCAGGTCCTTGCGGATGCCCTGGTGGGTCGCATCCGCCAGGAAGCAGTAGAGAAACCCCGCCTTCGCGTTGTACGGGTCACCCGGCTGCTCCACCAGGCTGTGGTGGACGTGGTGGGAGATGACATACGCCTCATCCACGACAATCTTGATGACCAGGTTGCGGCACAGCTCGCGGAAGAACGCGTTCTTGAACTGGTAGGCACCGTGGGTGGAGTAGCGGTGCAGCCAGATGGTGCCGTGGGTGCCCAGGGCCACCATGCTGTAGACGAAGCCCAGGGCCAGCAGCCACCAGCTGAAGTGGTGGGCGAAGAAGAGGGCGAGTGGGATTCCGAAGCTCAGGCTCGTCAACCAGCTGAAGAACGGCACCCAGTTCTTACGGGAGCGGACGATGTTCAGCCGGGAGAAGAACTCGCGGGTGAGTTCCCGATGGGTCGGAACGTAGAGCTGACCGTCTCTCTCGTAGCCGTAGCTGGGTGGGTCCAGGATGCGATCCAAGAAAGCCATTCATCTCCTTCTGCTTGTTGCCAGTCCCGCGACAGAGGTGTGCGATGAGGAGTCCGCCTGAAGCGGCTCCACATCCGACAGAGGGTCGGTCACGTTGGGGAACCGGGACTCTTTCACACTCCCGGGGAAACCGCTCAGACCGAACGTTCGACTCGCTCCAAGCAGGGCGTCCAGGCACTGAACACCCGGGAATGCGGCAGATGTCACCGGCCCGCGGCCCTGGGTGTTACGAGGGCGTAACCGAATGAAAGCAGGGCACATGCCGCGGGGAGACATGCTCGAAGAAGTGCTGAGGGAGCGCTTCGGACTGACGGAGTTCCGGCCCGGCCAGCGGGAGGTGCTCACGGCGCTGTTGGGGCCGGGGGCGGCGCTCGCCGTGTTCCCCACGGGGGGAGGCAAGTCGCTCTGCTACCAGCTTCCGGCGCTGCTGCTGGAGGGCATCACCGTGGTGGTGTCCCCGCTCATCGCGCTGATGAAGGACCAGATTGACGCACTCGGTCGCCGAGGCATCCGCGCCGCGCGGCTGGACTCGTCCCTGTCGCTGGAGGAGTCGCGCGAGGTCACGGAGGCCCTGCGCGCCGGCGCCCTGAAGCTGCTCTACGTGGCGCCCGAGCGCTTCAACAACGAGCGCTTCACCGCGCTGCTGCGCGAGCTGCGCATCTCCCTGTTCGCGGTGGACGAGGCACACTGTGTGTCCGAGTGGGGCCACAACTTCCGCCCGGACTACCTCAAGCTGGCGCGCGCGGCGAAAGATTTGGGCGCCGAGCGCATCCTCGCGCTCACCGCCACGGCGACGCCCGCCGTGGTGCGGGACATCCGCCAGGAGTTCGGCATCCCCGAGGAGAACGCCGTCGTCACCGGCTTCTACCGACAGAACCTCACGCTGGAGACCACGCCGGTGCCCGCCGCCGCGCGGGACGCGCTGCTCGTCGAGCGACTGAAGGCGCGCCCGCCCGGCCCCACCATCGTCTACGTCACCTTGCAGAAGACGGCGGAGCGGGTGGCGGCGCTGCTCACCCGCGAAGGGCTCCCCGCGAGCGCCTATCACGCCGGGCTCGAGTCCGAGGACCGCGAGCGCGTGCAGGAGGCGTGGATGGCCTCCGGGCAGGGCATCGTGGTGGCCACCATCGCCTTCGGCATGGGCATCGACAAGGCGGACGTGCGCGCGGTGTACCACTACAACCTACCCAAGGGCCTGGAGAGCTACAGCCAGGAAGTGGGCCGCGCGGGACGCGACGGCGCGCCCTCCGTGGTGGAGCTGTTCGCCTGCCCCGAGGACGTGCCCACCCTGGAGAACTTCTCCCACGGCGACAGCCCCACTCCGGAGGCGCTCCAGGGGCTGGTCACCGAGGTGCTCGCCGGAGGGCCCGAGCTCCAGGTGGACCTGTACGCGCTGTCCAACCGGCATGACCTGCGGCCGCTCGTGCTGCGCACCGCGCTGACGTACCTGGAGCTGGAGGGGGTGTTGCGGCAGGGCACGCCCTTCTACGCGGGCTACAAGGTGCAGCCGCTCGTGGCGCTGGAGGAGCTGGTGGGGCGCTTCCAGGGAGAGCGGGCGAAGTTCGTGAGTGACTTGTTCGCGAGGGCGAAGAAGGGACGCACCTGGTACTCGCTCGACCCGACGGAGGTGGCCGAGGCACTCGGCCAGCCCCGAGAGCGGGTGGTGAAGGCCCTCGACTACCTCCAGGAGCAGGGCCTGGCGCAGACGCAGGTCTCCGAGCCCCGCCAGCGCTTCACGCGCCTGCGCGCCCGCGAGGACGCCTCCGCGCTGGTGTCACTGCTGCGCCAGCGCTTCCAGCAGCGCGAGGCACAGGAGGTGGGGCGCGTGCAGGAGGTGCTCCGGCTCGTCACCCACGCCGGCTGCCAGAGCAACGCCCTGGTCGCGCACTTCGGCCAGGTGCGCGAGCGCCCCTGCGGACACTGCACCTTCTGCCGCACCAGCGTGGCCCGGGTGCTGCCCGCGCCGCGCCCACGGCCGGACCTGCCCGCGGGCCTGGACGTGGCCGCCTTCCGCGCACTGGCCGCGAAGCACCCGGAGGCCCTCGGGCATCCGCGACAGGCGACGCGCTTCCTGTGCGGGCTGAGCAGCCCCGCGCTCTCCCGGGCGAAGCTGGGCGGCCACAAGCTCTTCGGAGCCCTGGAGGACTGGCCCTTCGCCGAGGTGCTCGGCTTCTGTCAGCGGCTGTCTGCACCCACGGCCTGACGGCGCCCGTACGGGCGGTGTCAGGACAACCGGGGCTGACAGGTTTTACATCTTCTTCTGTTATCGTCACGGCTCCCCCAGGTGGTTGGAGGATGCCGTGAAACCGAGAAGCCAGAAGACGATGAAGAGACATGCGGGACAGGTGGTGACGCGTACGGCGCTGGCGGCGCTCGTGCTGGGCCCGCTGGCCGCGGGCGCGGTGAGCCAGCGGCTGCGGTACCGCTTCGAGGCGGTGTCCAACCCGGTGACCACGGTGGTGGACGACAGCGGCAAGGGCCACACGGGCACGGTCCAGACGGCCAACGGCGGCACGGTGGTGCCGGTGACGGGGTACGAGGGACAGGGCGTGCAGTTCCCAGCCGTCTGCACGGGCACCGGCTGCCCGCACGCCAACCTCAGCGCGGCGGACGCCACGGACCTGAACCCCGGCACGGCCCTGTTCACCTTCGGCGCACGGGTCCGCGTCACGCTCGCGGAGCTGACCGCGGACCATGGCTCCAACATCGTGCAGAAGGGTCTCTCCACGACGGGCCAGTGGAAGCTGCAGCTCGATGACGCCGTCACCGGCAAGCCGAGCTGCGTGGTGCGCACCACGGGCGGCGCCAGCCCCATCATCGTCAAGTCGTCGGTGGGTATCGCGGACGGCACCTGGCACAAGGTCTCCTGCCAGCGCACCAGCACCACGATTACCATCCTCATCGACAACGTCGCCCGGGGCAGCGCGCTCATCGCCTCCACCTACGACATCAGCCCCGTGGGCCAGCCGGTCGGCATCGGCGCCAAGAGCACCGGCAACAACAACGACCAGTTCCACGGCGCCCTCGACGAGGTCTACTTCAACCTCGACTGACGCGGCGGCAGGCGGGCGGCAGGGCGCTCCGCGTCGCCAGCACCGGCGCACGCGGGCGCCCGCAATCAGGCGCAAGAACCGGGCTGCCTCCAGCCAGGCGCTCCCCTATCCGTAGCAGGGTGATGGGCACCACGGCCCATCAACACGGATGGGGAGCACCACCATGTCGACGCGGCAGATTGAGTCCCTGGCGAAGTACCACCTGCTCGGCCAGACGGGCCTGCGGGTGAGCCCGCTGGCGCTGGGCACCATGAACTTCGGCACCGACTGGGGCTGGGGCATGAGCGGCGAGGACGCCCACCGCCTGATGGCGCGCTACCTGGAAGCAGGCGGCAACTTCCTCGACACCGCGGACGCGTACACCTCCGGCTCCAGCGAGCGCATCATCGGTGACTACTTCGCGAAGCACGGCGGGAGGGACCGGGCGGTCATCGCCACCAAGTTCTCCGCGAACCTGTCGCCGGGAGACCCGAACGCGGGTGGCAACAGCCGCAAGCACATCCTCTCCGCGCTCGAAGGCTCGCTGCGCCGCCTGAAGACGGACTACGTGGACGTGTACTGGCTGCACGTCTGGGACGGCCTGACGCCCGTGGAGGAGGTCATGGGGACGCTGACCGGGCTCGTGCGCGAGGGCAAGGTCCGGTACCTCGGCTTCTCCGACGTGCCGGCGTGGTACTTCGCGCGCGCCCAGACGCTGGCGGAGCGCAACGGCTGGGAGA
Organism: Pyxidicoccus trucidator; assembly: GCF_010894435.1. NCBI lineage: Bacteria > Pseudomonadati > Myxococcota > Myxococcia > Myxococcales > Myxococcaceae > Pyxidicoccus > Pyxidicoccus trucidator. The sequence continues at coordinate 176,926 of NZ_JAAIXZ010000020.1, forward strand.
AGGTCGCCGCATTGCAACTGGAGTACTCGCTCGCGGAGCGCAACGTCGAGCGCGAGCACCTCCCCGCCGCGCTCGCGCTGGGCGCCGCCCTCACCCCGTGGAGTCCGCTGGCCGGCGGACTCCTCACCGGCAGGTACACCCGCGAGGGCACGAAGCCCAAGGGCGACGGGCGCGCCCACGCGCTGCTGGCCAGCGGCAACCCCGTGGCGGACAAGTTCCTGCAGGACCGCCCCTGGGCCATCGTCGCGGAGCTCATCGCGGTGGCGAAGGAGGTGGAGCGCTCACCCGCGCAGGTGGCGCTCAACTGGGTGGCGACACGTCCGGGCGTCGTCTCCACCCTCATTGGCGCAAGCAGGCTGGAGCAGCTGGAGGACAACCTGCACGCGCTCGACTTCACGCTGCCGCCCGCGCTCTCCGCGAGACTGGAGGCCGCGAGCCGTCCCGAGCTCGTCACCCCGTACGTGTTCTTCGAGAACCCCTTCTTCACGAAGGGAATGCTCGCGGGCAACACCACGGTGAGCGCGGAGCCGGACGGCTTCAGGGGCCCCCTCCGGAGCCCCTGAGCCAGCGCCCTCAGTCCCGGCCCGTCAAGCGGTAGTACGCGTGGGAACGGCACCAGCGGATGAGCGCCCTCGCGACAGGATTCAGCTTCCACTTGATGGGCACGTGCTCCACGACGAACCCCATGTCGTCCTTGAACTGGTTCAGCCGGGGGGCCTCGCGTGCGTGGAGGCCATTGACGAGCACCTGGGCCCCCCCGGACCTCCGGCAGACCTGCGCGAACTCGAAGACCAGTCCCGTGGCGATGTTGGAAGGGAGGGCCCACGTGGCGTAGTAGGCGCTGCCGCCATACGCAATGCCGTCCACCACGTAGCCATCCAGGTACCCGCCCAGCCTGCCGTCAATCAGGCCCGCCAGCACGCACCAGTGGCTCCCCTGGAAGTACTTCTTCACGTCCGCGGCATATCTCTCCCGGGAGGGCGGCTTCTTGTGCCGGGTCCGGGAGAGCGAATCGATGACCGTGGCGTACCCCTGCTCCAGCAGGAGCGCGGGGCCGGTGAGCTGAACGATTCTCACGAGCCGCTGGCACTTGCGGAGCTTGTTCTTCCGGTTCGAGGAGAGGCTGTCGAGCGTGTAGTCACCCAGCTCCGGTGAGCGGACGACGGGCACCGTGCCATTCGCCGCGTCCGACTCCGGCGCCACGGCCGCCCGGAAGCCCCAGCACCACGGCGTGGGCCGCGTCACCTCCTCGGGCTCCAGCCGCGCCAGCAGATTCACCGGCTGGAAGAAGCCGGGGGCGCCCGTCTGCTCCCAGTAATGATTGCCATGCTGGACGACGCGCACGCCCTCCTCGCGCCGCCGCTCAGCCAGCTCCCGCTCCGTGAGCGCCGCGAAGCTCGCGGCCGCGGCGTCCCGGACCTGCTCCTTCCCCATCCCCATGCCGACCTCCCCCTGCCAGACAGTTACACCGGCTGTCCAAAGCCCGCCAACGTCTGGAGTGCCAGCGACTGTCGACTGATGCGCTGCGAATGCCATCCCAGTCGCAGCGGCCGGGCAGGACAGGTGTGGCGCCCCCCAACAACACCGCGCTCCAGGGCGGCTTGGAACCCACGCGCACGGTCTCCACCCTCAAGCCGCGAATCGTTGCGTGTGCGGCGGGACATTGCCGAACCAACGACACGGGCGGGAGCCGGCTCGGCGCCGGCGTCGGGGCAGAGGGGGAACACACGGATGGCGCAATACCTGGATGGGGGCACTCTCTCCGCGCTCGAAACTCCTGAGAAGCAGTGGGCCACCAGCCACGCCTGCTCTCCGCGGCTGCGCTCGCTGCTCGTGCTCTCCGTGGATGCGGTCCTGACCGCGGGCGCGCTCTACGCCGCGATGCTGCTGCGCTTCGAGGGGCTTCCACCCGCGCGGTGGCAGGCCGCCGTCACACATGGGCTGCCCCTGCTGCTCACGGTGCGCCTGGCCATGCTGGTCTGGTTCGGCCTGCACCGCTGGTCGTTCCAGAGGCCCGGCCTCAGCGAAGCCGGCCGCCTCATCGCCGCCAACACGGTCGCGGCCATCGCCATCGAGGCGCTCCGGTCCCTCTTCTTCTTCGACCGGCTGCCTCGCTCGGTGGTGGCCATCGAGTTCCTGTTCACCACCGCGCTGATGGGGGCCTACCGGTTCGCCCCGCGACTGGTGCGGCAGTGGCACCTCGACCACCGGCGCTCGCGGGCGTGGGGCACGCAGTGGGCGCTCGTCGTAGGGGCGGGCAGCGCGGGAGACCTGCTGCTGCGGGACCTGCTGCGCAATCCCCACAGCCCCTGGCACGTCGTCGGCTTCGTGGATGACGACCGGGCCAAACACGGCACCCACCTCAACGGCAAGCCGGTGCTCGGCCCCATCGACGCGCTGCCGGAGCTGGTGAGCAAGCACCACGTCACCCAGGTGCTCATCGCCATCCCCCACCTGCGGCCCGAGCGCATCCAGCACATCCTGACCCTGTGCAGACATCAGGGAGTCCGCTTCAAGTTCATCCCCGCCTCCTTCGTCTACCTCGACCAGCGCATCACCTCCGCGATGCTGCACGACCTCAGCCCGGAGCACCTGCTGCCCCGGGAGGCCATCACCTTCGACCGGGAGGAGGTGCGCGGGCTCGTCACCGGCCGCCGCGTCCTCGTCACCGGGGGCGCGGGCTCCATCGGCGGTGAAATCGCCAGACAGGTCGCCGAGCACGCGCCCGCGTCGCTCGTGCTGGTGGACATCAACGAGAACGAGCTCTACCTCCTCGTGCGACAGCTCCAGGAGCGCCACCCCCAGCTCCGGGTGAGCGCCCTGGTCGGCGACATCCGGGACCTGGACCGGATGATGCGCGTCGGCAAGGAGCACGCTCCGGAGTACGTGTTCCACGCGGCGGCGCACAAGCACGTGCCGTTGATGGAGGACGCGCCCGAGGAAGCCATCAAGAACAATGTCTTCGGCACCCTGAACGTCGCGCTCATGGCGGATGCCTGTGGCGTGGAGCGCTTCGTGCTCATCTCCACCGACAAGGCGGTGCACCCCACCTCCGTCATGGGGGCCTCCAAGCGCCTGGCGGAGATGGTCATCCGGGACCTGGCGACCCGCTCCCGCACCACCTTCACCGCGGTCCGGTTCGGCAACGTGCTCGGCTCGGCCGGTAGCGTGGTGCCGCTGTTCAAGCAGCAGATTCAACGCGGCGGTCCCGTCACCGTGACGCATCCCGACTGCACCCGTTACTTCATGACCATCCCCGAGGCCGTGGGCCTCGTGATGCTGGCGGGGCTGGGAGGCTACGGAGAGCTGTGCATCCTCGACATGGGCGCCCCGGTACGCATCGCCGAGCTCGCGGAGAACACCATCTCCCTGGCGGGCCTGGTGCCGGGCCGGGACATCTCCATCGTCTACACCGGGCTGCGTCCGGGCGAGAAGCTGGTGGAGACGCTGCTCAGCGAAGAGGAGGAGCGCACCCAGCAGGTGCGCAACCACATCAAGGTGGCCCGCAGCCCCGCCCCACCGCTGGACTTCCAGCTCCGACTCAAGCGGCTGGAGCGGGCGGCGCGCAGCGGTGACACGCCCGGGGTGATACGCACCCTGCGCGTCCTCATCCCGACGTACACCCCGGCGAGGCAGCCGGCGGACGCGAGGACGTGAGGACGTGAGCCTTCAGCACGGCGGCGCGCGGTAGGCCGGAAAGTAGCCCCCGTCGCCGTCCCCTTCGGTCAGCCGGGCGTAGACCTCCGGCTTGCAGATGATTTCGTGGGTGTAGAGCCTGGAGCGCATGTTCGAAAGGCCCCGCTTGAAGGCCTCGAGGCCATCGCCCGGCTGCATCCCGCCCCCCAGGTGCAGCGGCATCCCCTGGGTCGAGCAGAGCTCCGTCATCGCGACGAAGAGGTTCTTGGACGGAGAGCGGACGAGGTACGCGTCCGCCGTCCCGCCCAGGTAGTAGTGGAGCACGTCATCGCTGGAGACGACGAGCGCAGCCGAGGCCACGCACCCGTCCGGGGCGTGCGTCGTCGCGAGCCAGGCGGCCGGGGAGGAGAACAGCTCCTCGAAGTAGGCGGCCGAGAAGTAGTACCGGGAGGTCGCTCCGTCGCGGTCCATGGTCTGCCGGTAGACCTCCTTGAATCCTTCCTGCTCCTCGCGTGAAGCCTCACATGCCGGCTGGTATGAGCTCACGAAGCCCAGGCGGGTGTTCCTCCGCATGTGCCGGCGGTGCATCTCCCTGAACTCGAGGGGCAGGCGGGGGTCGATGAAGAACACCTCGTTGCGCGCCGTCCCCCCGGCGAAGCAGCGAGGGCCCGACACGCGGTCCCGCACGAAGATGCTGACCAGCTCGGTGGAGCGCCAGTCCACTGCCTCCTTGGCCACCTCGCCCAGCCCGTCCACCACGCCACCTGGATACCCATACGGAGAGACCGCGTCCTGGTACGGCGTCCCGTCGATGGGCCGCACGATGAGTGGGAGCCGCAGCGAGCCGCCCGCGCCTCCGTCGATGACGAGGCTGTGCGTGACGCCCTCGGCGCGCAGGTGGTGCGGCGAGCGAAAGTAGTCCGCGGACCGTGCCGACTCGCCCTCATCGGGGACCAGCACGGCCCGCAGCTGCGTCGTCGTCATCGGCTCGCACCACCTCCGAGCGGGCGGCCCATGCCTCGCGGTACGAGCCTTCGTCGGAATTTGGTTTGACTGCACACGTTCCAGTCGCCAACGAACGCACTCCGGCGTTCCCATCGCAGAGTAGCCATCCGCGCGAGCGACGGCCTACTCCCCCAAGGACACCTTTGATGTTGGACTTCCGTCGTCGAAGCACCCGTGGCCTTGCCATGTCTTCAATCCTGTCCTTCGCCCTCCTCCTTGGATTGGCTTGCGACCCCAACGCCGAAATGGTGGACCCCGACTCCGGTCAGGTGGTGACGCCTGACGGTGAACAGGTCGCCGCGGGGCCGGATGTGAACACCGAGGTGGGTTCCGAAGAGGGCCCCGAGCTGGTTGCCGCCCTGCCGACCCCGGCGCCCGCGGCCGAGACGCCTGCTGCCGCCGAGACGCCCGCTGCCGCCGAGACGCCTGCTGCCGCCGAGACTCCCGCTACCGCCGAGACTCCTGCTGCCTCCGAGGCTCCGCTCACCGCCACGGCCGCTGCCACTGCTCCGCTCCGCACCGTGGCCGCCTGGGAGCAGCTGTTCCTCGGCCGCTGGAACGCCGAGCACACCGCGGACTACCTGCCCCGTAGCAAGTCGCTGGACAGCTGGCAGTTCTACAACCTGGGCTATGCCATCGACGGGAACACCGCGATGTACCGGGCCACGGGAAAGACGCAGTACCTGGACCGCGCGCTCCTCTACGTCAACAACGTGGTCAACAACGCCAAGGTGTCGTCGTCGCTGCCCAAGAGCTCCTTCAAGGACTCGTACCTGGGCTGGGCCTCGCAGCGCTCCGACACCGTCGGGCAGGAAGTTCCCCTGTTCGAGAGCTACTGCTGGCGCTACGTGACGCGCATGCTGCGCGTCATCCGTGAGACGCCCACGCTGTATGGCAATCCCACCTACCGCGCGCAGTACGACCGCCTGCTGGCCTTCACGGAGAAGAACATCTTCGAGAAGTGGCAGAAGCGCGGGACGAATTCCTACATCTATCGCAGCCGCACGCACATGGCCGCGCACTGGGCCTACATCGCGATGGACCTGTCGCGCATGACCACGGACGCCACGAAGAAGGCCTCCTACCTGGCCGTCTTCAACAACGTGAACCGCGACCTGCCGAACTCCACGTCGTCCCTGCGGCAGCAGCTGCGCCAGGGCTTCGTCGCCACGCCGACCTACTACTGGAGCGACGTGTGGGGCTCCTCCACCCGCCCTGGCCAGGACGTGTCGCACGCGAATGGCGTGCTTGCCTATGTCGTCGAGGCGCATGACATCGGCATGGAGTGGACGGCCGACGACATCCGCAAGTTCACCGCGACGCTCAACTCCGTCATCTGGCCCTCGGCCACGAAGTTCGCCAACTACGTCGACGGCTCGGGGGCTGGCAACGGCTGGTTCAACGACGGCCTGATGAAGCTGGGCCGCTACGACGCCAACCTGCAGCGCCGGCTGGAGACGCACAAGGTCGGTAACAACAGCACGTACTACGGAAACGGCGCGCTCAACGCGAAGCTGCTGTCCAGCCGCGCCACGCCGTAGCCGCTCGTCGTTCACAGGCTTCAGCTCATGAGTCGCCGGGCGATGCTTCAACGCGTCGCCCGGCGATTCGCGTCTTCGAGCACTCTGCCTCCGTCACGAAGTGGCCTGCACAGGACCCGTGCCTGCCCCGTGGGGCGCTTGATGGGAGCGCGAAGGCGCTGTGGAGTCCGGACGCCATGCGGACACGCGCGGCGCGAGGGCTTCCCACATGCCACCGAATCGCCTGCTCATCTTCAGCCCGTCGGCCTTCCAGCCCTCGGGACATCAGCAGTCCTATCTCACCGGGCTGGGAGAGGCGCTCGTGCAGCTCGGCGTGGAGGTCCACGTCTTCGGACTGAATGGAAGCGTGAGCTACCCCACCCCCATCGTCTCGCACGCGGTCGGGAAGGACGCGGCCATCGAGTCCCGCTCGGCGTACCGGGAGCGCCTGGGGCCCCTCGGGGATGTCGCCTGGGGCACCGGCCGCCTCACGCGCCAGGTGAACATGCTCAATGAATTGCAGCGCGTGCACCACCACCTGGGCAGGCCGCCGCTGCTGTTCGAGACCTTCGAGTACCTCTCCCTGGCGGCGCACCTCGCGCGAGCCCCCCGCTCCCATCGGCAGGTGTGCATCTTCCACGACACCAACTTCAACCTGCGGCACGCGTCTCCCATCGCCGCCACCTACAAGCTCCTCGCGCGGCCGTTCGCCCGGCACATCCTGCGCAGCATGGACCGGGCCTTCGTCCACGCGCCCGGGATGAGGGAGAACCTGTTCGAGAACGTCGACCCCGGGCGGCGCTACGACCACAAGGTCGAGGTGATTCCCTACGGCGCCCCCCATCCCGGGAAGGTGCCACGCCTGGACCGGACGGCGGCCCGCGCCGGGTTGGGCATCGACACGCGGCGCAAGGTGCTGCTCGCGTTCGGCACCCTGCGGGCCGACAAGTGCTTCCGCCTGGTCTTCGAGAGCCTGGCGCGCAGCCCGGAGTGGGAGTTGCTCGTCGCCGGCCCGGAGGGGGACGTCTCGTTCCGGCAGCTCATGGCGCTCTGCGAGGAGACGGGCGTCCAGCAGCGGGTCCGGATGTTCCCGGGCTTCATCCCCCTGAGCGAGCACCGCCGGTACTTCGGGGCCGCGGACGCGGTGCTCAACGTCTACGACGAGCACATCCGCCACGAGAGCGGCACGGCCCAGCTCGCCCGCTCCTTCCTTCGTCCCGTCATCGCCGGTGGGCCTCCGGACCTCCACGAGTACGTGCGCGAGACGGGCGCTGGCTGGTCCGTGAAGCCCTTGAGCGTGGACCGGCTCACCGAGGTGCTGCACCAGGCCGCCCGCCTCGACGAGGCCGGACACGCGGCCATGGAGCAGCGCATCCACGCCGCGGCAGTCTCTCGCTCGTGGGACGCGGTGGCCTCACGGGTGCTCACGGCGCTGAGTGGGTGAGCGTCTTCCCGGCAGCGAACAGACTCCCCGCCTCTTTGCCCCTTCCAGGAGCGAACCCCATGCCCCAGCGCATCTACCTGTCCTCGCCGCACCTGGGAGGACTCGAGCGTGGCTACGTGGACGAGGCGTTCGCGAGCAACTGGATTGCGCCGCTGGGTCCTCACGTCGATGCCTTCCAGGAGGAGTTCGCCCGGTGCGTCGGAGCGCCGCATGCGCTCGCGCTGAGCTCCGGCACGGCCGCGCTCCACCTCGCCCTGCAGTTGGTGGGAGTGGGCCCGGGTGACGACGTGCTGGTGAGCACCCTCACCTTCTCCGCGTCGGTGAACCCCATCCGCTACCTCGGGGCGTCCCCCGTCTTCATCGACTGCGAGCGCGCCTCCTGGAACATGGACCCCGCCCTGTTGGAAGAGGAGCTGGAAGCCCGCGCCAGGGCCGGACGGCTGCCGCGCGCGGTGGTCCTGGTCCACCTCTACGGACAGAGCGCCGACCTGGACCCCATCCTGGCGGCGTGTGAGCGCCACGGGGTGCCGCTCATCGAGGACGCGGCCGAGGCCCTGGGCAGCACGTACAAGGGGCGCGTCCCGGGCACCCGGGGCCGTGCCGGCATCTACTCCTTCAACGGCAACAAGATCATCACCACCTCGGGCGGAGGGATGCTGGTGTCACCCGACGAGGGGCTCATCCGCCACGCGCTCAAGCTCGCAACCCAGGCGCGCGACGCCGCGCCGCACTACGAACACTCCGAGGTGGGCTACAACTACCGCCTCAGCAACGTGCTGGCGGCCATCGGCCGCGCGCAACTGCGGGTGCTGGAGGAGCGGGTCGCGGCGCGGCGCGAGAATCACGCGTTCTACGCGCGCGCCCTCGCCGACGTCCCTGGAATCACCTTCATGCCCGAAGCCCCGTGGGGACGGCACACGCGCTGGCTGACGACGCTGACCATCGACCCGGCGCGCTTCGGCGCGGACCGCGAGGCAGTGCGGCTCGCGCTGGAGCGGGAGGACATCGAGGCCCGGCCCGTGTGGAAGCCCATGCACCTTCAGCCGGTGTTCTCCGCCTTCGAGCGGCGGGGCGGCCACGTGGCGGAGGAGCTGTTCCAGCAAGGCCTCTGCCTACCCTCCGGCTCCAACCTCACTCCGGATGACCTGGCCAGGGTGGTGGAGGTGGTGCGGGCCGTGCACCAGGGCCGCTGAGCCCGAAGCGCCCCACCAGCACCCGCCTCCCGCCTGCGCTGCTGCCGCTGCCAAGGAACGGCGGCATCGTCGCGTGGCCCTTCGGGGAGATGCCCTGGCGCTGCGCGACGCGCAGGAAGGTCAGCCCGAGAATCTTCGCGTCCAGCAGCAGGCTCCAGTGGTCCACGTACCAGACGTCGAGTTGGAAGCGCTCTTCCCACTCCAGCGCGTTGCGTCCGTTCACCTGCGCCCAGCCGGTGATGCCCGGCAGCACGTCATGGCGCCGCGCCTGCTCGGCGGAGTAGCGCGGCAGGTACTCGACGAGGAGCGGGCGCGGGCCCACCAGGCTCATGTCACCACGCAGCACGTTCCAGAGCTGCGGGAGCTCGTCCAGGCTCGTCGAGCGCAGGAACCGTCCCGTCCGCGTGATGCGCCGCGCGTCCGGGAGTGGACGACCGTCCGCGTCCCTCGCCTCGAGCATGGTGCGGAACTTCACGAGCTGGAACGTCCTGCCCCCACGTCCCGGGCGCTGTTGACGAAAGAGCACCGGCCGGCCCATGGAGAGGCGGACGGCCAGGGCCGTCACGGCCATCACCGGGGCGAGGCACACCAGCCCGGCGGCCGCTGCCACACGGTCGATGCATTGCTTGAAGAAGAGCGCCGTCCCAACCTGTCGCGGCATCCGTCCGCCCTCCTGCTTCCGGGTCCTGTCGCATGACAACATGGGTGCCACCACACGCCCCCACCACCCGTCCGCGAGCCGGTGCCCGGTGTCGCGGCCCGGGCACCGAAGCTCCCCGCCGGGGTGCTCAGGCAACCGTGTCCACGCCATTCGCCACCTGCGTCCCCGGACCGCCGGGCACCGGGTACGCCTCCTTGCGCCCGAGGCGCCGCCAGGAGCGCAGGGCGAGCCACCCGCTACAGCCCAGCTCCGCGAGCCAGCCCAGCGCCAGGGCCCACGCCGCCCCCACGGGGCCCGCCGAAGGCACCCACCACAGGCCCGCCAGCGCCACCACCACGACGGACAGGACGAGCATCAGCACCTGCCCCTTCAGCTCCCGGGCCGCCGTGAGCGCGACCTGGAGGCTCACGCCGACGTACTCCAGCGCGGCGGCCACCATGAGCCAGACGAACAGGCCGAGGTCACGCGCGTACGGAGCACCATAGAAGAGCGTCAGCACCTGTCGCCCGAGCAGCACTGCCCCGACGATGGCGCAGACACCCACCAACGCCGCCCCTCCCGCGAAGCCCAGGAGCGTGCGGCCATAGCGGCGCGAGTCTCCCGCCACGTGGTAGCGCCCCAGCCTGGGGCTCAACACCTGCCCGAGCGACTGCACCACCCGGCCACCCAGCGCCGAGAAGTACGCGAGCGCGGCGTACACGCCCAACTCGGCCTGGCCGGCGTGCGCCTCCAGCAGGTAGCGAGGGACGTTGGGGCGCAGCGAGCCCAGCAGCGCGACGACTCCGAGCGCATAGGCGAGCCCCAGCAGCCCCCTCAGACGGACGCCCTGCTCACGCCAGGGCACCTGCCACAGCCGGCGCCAGGGACGCGCGCCTCCGAACTCACGGCGATAGGCGGGCACGTCGAACAGGAAGAGCACCAGCGCCCAGGAGAGCCCCAGCGCGGCCGCCGCCACCACCGGGCTGCCCGTGGCCCATAGCGCGAGCGCCACGAGCACCACGGAGAGCACGCTCTTGGCGATGAGGGAGCGGGCGATGAGGACCATCCGCTCGGCCCGCTGGAAGGCGCCGTAGAAGACGTCGCTGAGGGACTCGAAGCCCTTGGCCACCGCCAGCAGCGTGATGACGAAGCCGGCGCGCGCCGGGTACCCCGCCACCAGGGCGATGCCGCCGCACAGCACCACGCCCCCGAGCACGTTGAGCGCCATCAGTCCGAGGTAGTGCTCGAAACCGTACGCCTCCCGTGCATCGGTGGCCTGGAGCGCGCGCAGCTGCATCCGCGCCATGAGCATCAACGGGGCGGTGATGGCCAGGCCGAGCGCGAACTCGCCGAGCAGCGCCATGTCGCCGAGCCGCGCATAGAGGACCAGCACGCCCCACTGGGCAAGCGCGTACACGAGCCCAGCGGAGAGCGTCCATGCGAAGTTCCTGCCGGCGGACCGGCGCCGCGTCATGCCTTGCCCACCGTCCGCTGGAGCACCTCCGCGAGCTGGAGGGCCGCTGCGTCCGCGGAGAAGCGCTCCCTGCCGAGCCGCCCCGCCCGGCGCCCTGCCTCGGCGAGCCACCGCGTGTCACGCACCCGGCTCGCCAGCAGGGCCCCCGCCGCGGGGATGGACTTGGGCGGCAGGTACAGGCCGAACTGCTCCTGCTCGAGCAGCTTCGCCTGCCAGCCCCCGTAGTTGAGCGCGAGCGGGCGGCTTGCGGCGAGCGCGTCGAAGACCTTGTTGGCGGAGTTGTCCTCCATGCCCGGCACATCGGTGAAGAGGGATGTGGCGATGGTGGCCGCGGAGAGCACTGCGGGGACCTCCGCCTTCACCACGGGGGGCAGGATGAAGAGGTTGCGGTCCTTCACCCCGAGCTGCTCCGCGAGCGCGTGCAGCGTCCGCTCCTCGCTGCCCTGTCCCACGATGAGGAAGCGCACCTCCGGGTCCCTCGTCAGCACGTCCGCGGCGAGCCGGACGAGGAAGTCGACGCCATTCACCCGGCCCAGGGAGCCCGCGTACACCACCAGGGGCCTGTCTCCGAGCCACGCGTGCTTCCGCCGGAACGCCTCGCCCACCGAGGCGGGGACGTGGAAGCGCTCCGGGTCGCAGAGGTTGGGGATGACGGTGATCTTCTCCGAGGCCACGCCCGCCGCCTCCACCCCGGCCTTCATCCCCGGCGAGAGCGCGACGATGTGCGCGGCCCCAGCGTAGGCGGCCCGCTCGAGCGCCTGGGCGGCGAGGATGGCCGGGCGGCTCTTGAGGGCCCCGACGGCGATGGGGATGGCGGGCCAGAGGTCCCGCACCTCGAAGACCATGGGCCGGTTGTTCCAGCGCGAGGCGACGATGCCGGGCACCGCGATGGTCAGCGGCGTGCTCGTGGCGAAGACCACGTCGCCCTTGAGCTGCGCGGCCCGCTGCGCGGAGTTGACGGCGAAGTTGCCGAAGGCGCGAATCCGGTCCGGGTACGACATCTTCTGGGAGTAGGGCACCGGCAGCCAGTGCACCTGGATGCCGCTCTCGTTCGTCTCGCGCCAGCCCCGAGCATCCCCGTCAGGCTGACGGTTCGAGGTCACCATGTGCACCTCGTGCCCCATGCCGACCAGGCGGCGGGCGAGCTCGTAGGACCGCGTCCCGCCGTGCATCGCGGGCGTGGTGAAGTACTGATGGAGGTAGATGATCTTCATTTCAGGTCGCTCCTTCTGCGGTGACACAGGTATCCAGCTGGGAGCGCGCTGGCGCCGCCCCCGCGACCGTGGTGCACGCGGACAGCACCATCAGCAGGAAGAGGGACCGGGCGTCGTAGAAGTCGCCGCTGGACTGGCTGCCAATCAGCACCAGCACCGCCGCGCCGACCGTCGCCGCGTCCAGTCCGCGACGGCCTCGAAACGCCGAGCGGAGATAGGCGAGCATGACCCAGCCGAGGAGCGCGAGCCCCAGCACGCCACCCTCGCAGAACACCTCGAGGAAGAGGTTGTGCGGGTAGACGCCCAGGCCGAGCGCCGGGAAGGCCGCGAGCCCGGCCCCCATCACCGGGAAGTCGAGTCCAAGTGCGTAGGCCCTGGCATACAGGACCTCGCGTCCCGACAGGTACACCCCGCCCTCCGAGACATCGCCATCCTTGTACTTGAGCGTCAGCTTGAGGAACCGCTCCTCCATGGAGTGGCTCAGCGCCTTGCCCAGTGGCGTGAAGGCGATGACCGCCGCGGTGGCGACGGTGGCGAGCAGCGACAGGAGGAGGAGCCGCCGCAAGGGGATTCGCCCCACGGCGAGGAAGGCCAGGACGCCCCCGATGATGGCGAGGGCCCCGCCACGTGAGCCGGTGAGGATGGCGAGGAGGACGCCGGTGGCCGCCATCGGAATCCAGAGCCACGTCCGGCCTCCGCGCTTCCAGAAGTACAGGGCACCGAGCGCGAACATCCCCATGAGCCGGGCGAAGACATTCGGTCCGCCCCCCAGCACCGCCAGCCGCGCGCCGCCACCGCCGCCCAAGAACTGGCTCACGCCGACGAGTGCCAGCAGCCCCGTCGCGGCGACGACGATGGTCCAGAACGACTCCAGCACGCGGTCCGCCTGCTGGCGGAGCACGGCGAGTCCGACGCCCAGGCTCATCACTCCTGCCAGGACGACCTCGTAGAGCTTCGGCAGGGCGAACTCCGCGTCGGGCGCCCAGGCCGCGCTGGCACACAGGTACCCGAAGAAGACGCCCAGCGCCGTCATGAGCGGGACATCCAGCCGCGTCTCTTCCGGCGCGGACCCACGGTGGGCGGCATGGGCCAGGCCCAGCGTGGCGAGCAGGAACCCGCCCATGACAATCCACAGGCGCAGCTCCAGGAACGGGTTCGGCTCGGGGTTCCCCGAGGCCAGCCGGTCGAACGCCCAGCGGCCCGCGAGCACGTAGAGCGCGGCGATGAAGCCCAGGGCTGTGCATCGGAACCAGCTCACGGAGGCCTCCGCCGGGGCTCAGCTCGCCTTCGGGTACTCGTACTGGTAGATGCCGCTCACCGCGCGCCCCCTCGACGAGCGCGGCACACCGTTGAAGATGACGCCCCGGGCCTGGACGCCGTTCAGCTCGAGCCGCTTGACGGCCGCGGTGACCTCCCGCATCGGGTGAGCGCCCGCGCGCACCACCACCAGATTCACCCCCGCATGCCGGCCCACGAGCGCCGCGTCGGTGACCGCCAGGATGGGCGGCGTGTCGATGACGACGACGTCGTACTCGGCCGACATCCACGTCACGAGCGCCGCGAACCTGTCACTCAACAGCAGCTCGGCGGGATTGGGTGGCAGGGCACCGGCGGACAGGAAGGACAGGCGCTGTCCGGGAACCGGCAGTATCGCCTCGTCCAGCTCGGCCGTGCCGTTGATGAGCTCGGAGAGGCCCTGGGAGCGCCCGGCACCGAAGCAGTGGTGGAGCCAGCCCCCGCGCAGGTTGGCGTCCACCAGCAGGGTGCGCTTGCCGGACTCCGCCAGCACCCAGGCGAGGTTGACGGCGATGAAGGACTTGCCGACCCCCGGGCTCGGCCCGGTGATGGCCACCACGTTGTTGGGGGCGTCCTTCATCGCGAACTGGAGGCTTGTCCGCAGGCCGCGGAGGCTCTCGACGGCCACGTCCCGAGGCTGCCTCCTGGCCAGGATGGTGCGCACTCCGCGGGCCCGGAGCGACGCGCTCTTCCCAAGGGGAATGGAGGCGTAGACGGGAAGCCCGAGTCGCGCCTCGAGCATGGAGGGGTTCGACACGCCGCCGTGGAGCGCGTGCCGGATGAAGGCGAGCGCGACTCCCAGCGTCAGCCCCAGCACGACGCTGACCGCGAGCACCCCCGACTGGGAGGGACGCACGGGCTCGCGCGTCACCACCGCCGCGTCGAGGATGCGCGCGTTGCCGACGGTGCTCGACTTCAAGACCTGGTACTCCTGGGCCTTGTTGTTGAGCTGGAGGTACAACGCGTTGGCGACCTCCACGTCCCGCTGGAGCCGGGCCGCCTCGACGTCCGCGACAGGCAGGGCCTTGAGCCGGGTGGCGAGGGCCGTCCGCCGGGCCTTCAGCCGTGACAGCTTCTGGTTGGTGACCTTGATGGCCGGGTGCTTGCGCGTGAAGCGCTGCCGCAGCTCGGTGCGCTGGAGCTCCAGCTCCGAGATGGAGGCATCGAGCTCCACACCGCGGTCCAGGATGGCCTTGGTCTCCTGCTCGAAGTCGACCGTGCCCTTCCCCGCGCGGTGGGCGCTCAGCGCCGCCTCCGCGCGCTCCAGCGCTGCGCGCAGGCCGGGGAGCTGGCTGTCGAGGAACACCAGGGCCCGCTCGGCCTCCTCGTTCCTGCGCCCGATATTCTGGCGGATGTAGTGCGTCACGATGGCCTGGAGCGTCGCGGAGATTCCCTCCGGGTCCGGCCCCTCCAGGGCCACGGTGAGCACGCCGGTGCCGGCGCCCTTCTCCCCCAGCCGCAGCGCGCGCTGGAGCGACTCCACCACCAGGAGGCGTGAGCTCCGGCTCAGCTGGAACCGCGTCCCCGGGCGTGCGTAGAGCTCGGCGACGAGGAGCTCCACACCCCAGGGAGAGCCCGCCTGCGCCATGGCGGGTGTACCCACCTGCCCGCTGAGCAGCGGGATGGAGTCCGGGCCGAGCAGCGTGTACGCGCCGGCCTCCCGTGCCACGAGGGTGAGCGGGACGTCCTCCAGCTCCCGGGGCACGGCCAGCCTGTCCACGCGGATGCGCTCACCGCCCCAGGCGTACTCGCCCAGGCCCGCCCAGGGGGGCTCGGCGAGGCCCGGCCCCTCATGTGTGCGAGCGAGCCTCGCGCCCAGGAAGGGGAAGCGCCGAGGCTCGGCCACCACGTCCAGCCGGAGCTCGTCGACCACCCTCCCCAGCAGCTCCCGCGAGCTGAGGATCTCCATCTCCGTGGAGACCTCCCCGGAGAAGTTCCCGAACAGCTCCTCGAGCCCTTCCCCGCTGCTGCCCTTCTGCTCAATCTGGACGACGGCGTTGGCGCGGTAGCTGGGCGTGGCGACGGCCATGTAGACGCCCCCCACCAGCAGCGTGGCGACCAGGGTCGCGACAATCGACCCGCGGTACTCGAGCAGGATGCCCAGGTGGGCTCCGAGGTCGAGCGTGTCGTCTGTCGGAGTACCTGCGCTGGAGCGGGCAGGAGCCTTGCGGCTGCTGGAGTTGCTCGTCATCTCGGCGGCAAGATGATGGCTCTGTCGCCGATTTGTACCGCCTCCCAGAGTAGCCGAACTGTTGGCTCGATCTGACTGATGATGCGGTTCCAGCGTGTCAAGTCGTGCGCCGAGACGAACACGACGTCACGTGGTTGAAGTTGGAACTGTGTGGCAAGCAGCAGTGCATCCGGCGAGCCGGCATCGAGCTTGTAGATGGAGGGCCGGTCGAAGCTGCCGCGGATGACGTAGACCTTCGAGGGATTCGAAGTCACGGGGTCGAAGCCCTCGCTGTCGCCAATCGCCTCCGCGAGCGACATCCGGCCCTTCACCATGACGCGCGAAGAGGGCCTGCGGACCTCGCCGAGGACGAAGACCTTGTTCCGGCTCCGGTCGGAGACATGGAGGATGTCTCCGTCCTGCAGGAGCCAGTTCTGGCTGATGTCCCCCTCCTCTTGGAGCGCCTGCAAATCGAGGGTGAACGTCCTGCCGCCCCGGGTGAGCACGACGGCGCGCAGGTCTGCCTCCGGGGTGAGCCCGCGCGCCTGGCTGATGGCGTCCTGCACCCGCAGGGGCACGTCGGTGATGGGGACGGTGCTGGGGGAGGCCACCTCGCCGGTGACCTGGACCTTCTGCCCCCGGAAGCCCGCCACGCGCACGTCCAGCTGAGGTCGCTCGATGACGGGCGCCAGCCGCCGCGTCAGGAGCTCGCGTATCTCCGGCAACGTCTTGCCCGCGACGTGGAGGAGCCCGGCGTGGGGAAAGAACATCGTCCCGTCCGCCGCCACGGGGTGGCCACTGGCCTCGGCGGACCGGAACTCACCCGCGGGAATGGTGAGCTCGGGGTGGTCATACACGATGACGCTCAGCACATCGTGGGGTGCCACCCGGTAGGAGTAGTCCGCCGCGACCTTCGCCAGCGGGTCCTCCAGCCGCACGGGCTGGGTCTTCCGGCGCGCCTCGAGCTGCTTGCCCAGCAGCCCCGCGGTGATGGGGACAATCTCGTACGCGTCATCGACGCCCGCATCCGCCCGTCCGGCGTAGCGCTCGCGGAAGGCGGCCTCGTCCATGTGGAGGCCGGGCCCCCACGCGCATGCGCTCACGCACAGCATCCCGGCCAGAAGCAGGACGCGCCTCATCGAAGTTCTCCGGGCTGCCGCGAGCCGCCCCCGAGGCTTCCCCCGGGACGGGCATCTTGCGGACGGGGAGCGCGCGTGCAATCGCGGGAGCGGCCCGGTGTCTGGCAGGCAATAGGGCGCTCCGCCCGGACAACAGACGCACTGCCCTCCAGGGGGGTGCGGGCAACGGCCCGGCGGAGGACGCCCCCGGAGTCACTCGACGTTGCTTGGAAGCTTCGCGGCGTCGCGTGGGAGGGGCCGCGCCGGCACCCCCACGACGGTGATGCCCGCGGGGACATCCTTGAGGACCACCGCTCCGGCACCAATCATCGAGTCCGCGCCCAGCGAGCGGACCTTGGTCACCACCGTGCAGCCAATGCCGAGGAACGCGCGCTCCCCCACGTGGATGCCGGCGCCGACATTCACCCCCGTGGACAGGAAGACGCCCCGCTCCAGCGTCGTGTGGTGCGCAATCTTGACGCCCATGCTGATCATCACGAACTCGCCAATCTGGACCAGGGGCATGATGACCGTCCCCGCCAGGATGTAGACCCCCGAGTCCGGCCGTGGCGTCGAGGCGGTGATGACGGACGCGTGCACGAAGTTGGGAGTCCGCAGCCCCGCGGCGCGGGCGCGAGCGAGGAACTGCACGCGCACGGAGTTGTTTCCGATGGGCGCGAAGGCGCCCTCGATGCCGCGCTCGCGGAGGCTGGGGAGCTCCGCGGTGGTCCCCAGGACGGGCAGGCCGCCGACAGTCGTTCCCTGCATCGCGGGGTCATCGTCGAGGAAGGCCCGCACGTCCCAGCGGCCGTCCGCCTCAAGGTACTCCTTGTACACGACGCCGTAGGAGCCAGCGCCGATGATGACGACGGCCGTCACGGCGTGCCTCCGACCTGGACCATACCGGTGGACCTGGGCATCGTCTCGTGGCCCTCCTGAGCGACTGCCTTCCGATTCAGCACGGAGAGCCCGCTCACCGCGAGGGGGCTCCCCGTCCGGAGCCGCACTCTCGTTACCGACGCAACAAAGGCCCCCCTCGGAAGTTCTCCCCCCAGCCAATGGACCGTCCCGTCCGGGTGGGTGGACGTTCTCCAAGCCCGGGACGCGGGTTCCCGCTGTCCACACACCTCAATGCGGCCCGGCGGGCGTCGGGGACGGCGCGAGCGCGCGCACCACCACCAGACGGCACGCGGAGCAGACCACCCCGGTGCGCTCCCAGTGCACCTGCTCCTCCAGCTCGCGGGGGTCGTCGGGTCCCTCCTCCAGCTGCTTCACGAGCGCGGCGAGGTCATCCCCTTCCCCACCGCCGGAGGCATCGAGCACGTCCTGCTCTCCTTCGAGGACGAGCTTGAAGCGGTAGTACACCTCGCGGGCGGCGATGCCACGCCCACAGGCCGCACAGGTCTTCGGTCGCGGAGCGGTCATGGCCGCACAGTAGCCAATGCGGTGGGGGGGCTGGCGCGACGTTCAGGCGGGTGCGCCGTCCTGTTCGAGAGCGCCGGGACGGATATCGGTCCCAGCACGCGCCGTGAGCAGCGGCAGGCGGACGCGGACGGTGGTGCCCGTCCCCTCACGGCTCTCCAGCGTGAGCTGGCCGCCGTGCTGCTGGACGATTTCCCGCGCGATGTAGAGCCCCACGCCCAGGCCTCCCCGGTCATGAGGGGTCCCCGCGTGTGGCCGGTAGAAGCGGTGGAAGAGCCGGCCCTGCTTGTCCGTGGGGATGCCGATGCCCTGGTCATGGATGAACACCTCCGCCGACTCCCCGTCGGTGGAGAGCACCACCTCCACCGGTGCCGGCTGCGGTGAATAGCGCATGGCATTGTCGAGCAGCGCCACGAACACCTGCTCCAGGCGGGCCGGGTCTCCCCACACCGGAAGCGACTGGTCCCCCTGCACGTGGAGGGTGTACCCCTGTCGCGTCTCGGCCATCCGACGTGCCGTCTCCTCCACCAGCGCCCGCAGGTCCAGCGTCTCTTCCACCAGTTGCATGCGCTGCTGGTGCAACTGGGACACGTCGAGCAGCGTGCGCACCACCATGTCGATGCGGTTGGCCCCCCGGTCGATTCCCTCCAGCAGCCGGCCCAGGGCGGGGTCCCTGCCCAGCTGCGTCTTGAGTGCCAGCTGGGCGAAGGACTTCATCACCGTCACTGGTGTCTTCAGCTCATGAGCGGCCATCTGCACGAACTCGTCCTTGAGCCGGTCGAACTCCACGGCGTCGGTGACGTCGTGGATGACCACCACCGCAGCGGAGACACGGTCGTCTTCATCGGGAATGGGGGCTGCGTTCATGCGCAGCACCCGTTCACCACCGGGCTTGTGCGCCCGGACGTCGAAGCCGAGCACCACCTCACCCCGCAGGGCCCGGTAGAGTGGCAGCGCGTCGCGCTCCAGCAGCTCGCCATCCATGGTCATGAGGGGGCCCACGTGTGGCGGCTCCACGCCCGGCTCGCCCGACGCGGGCACGCCTCCTCCGCACATCCGCAGGCCCGCGTGGTTGACGAAGGAGAGCCGGCCGTTCTCGTCGGCCACGAAGACACCCTCCACCATGTTGTCCATGATGGCCCGCAGCTCGGCGGAGCGCCGCCGGAGCTGGGACAGCAGGTCCTGCTGCCGTTCGAGCAGCCGTTGTCGCTCCTCCTCTGCCCGGTGGCGCCCGGTGACATCCGAGAAGAAGGCGTAGACGCGGTGCGTGCCATCGACGTGCACCACGGCGAGGCTCGCCTCCACCGGAAACACCTCCCCATTCCGGCGCATCGCGCGCGCCTCCAGCCGGCAGGACAGCACCTTGGACCAGCCTGCATCGAGGATGCGCGCGAGCTGATGACTCCGCTGGGAGCGGTCCTCGGGCGGGCAGAGGGTCTCCACCGCCAGGCGCCCGAGGATGTCCTTCCGAGGCCAGCCGAAGATCTGCTCCGCGCTGGTGTTCCACTCCACCAGCCGTCCCTCGGCATCCACCGCGGCCACGCCATCGATGGAGGTCTCCAGCACCGCGCGCAGCATCCGCTCGTTGCGCTCCAGCGTCTCCCTGTCCCGCTCCTGCTCCGCGAGCTCATGCGACAGGGCGCGGACCCGCAGGGTGCGCATGCCTGCCACGAGTCCCGCGAGGAGGGCTCCCCACAAGATGAGGCCCACTCCCTGGAGGGTGGCATGCAGCCGACGTGAGTCGGCGAAGAGCTGGTCCTCGTCCGTGGAGACGTAGACCGTCCACCCGGCATCGCGCACCGCCGCGGCGCGGGTGTGCCGACCGCCCGCCAGCCCTTGCTCCGCCTCGTAGGCGCGCAGGTCCTCGAGCGACAGCTCCGACAGGACCCCGACGGCACCCGCCCGGCCCTGGGCTCGCGCCCAGGCAAGGAGCGACTCATCCCGCGGGTGGGCGAAGAGCCGCCCTTCGCGAGTCACGACCGAGAACGTCTCCTGCGAAGAGGTGTTCGCCTGGATGACCAGGGCACGCAGCTGGGGAAGGATGACGTCCACGCTGACGATGCCTCGCGGCGCTCCGTCCTCGCCCAGGAAGGGCATGAGGAAGGAGGAGTAGACGAAGTCCACGTCGAAGTAGGGCTCGCTGAGGAAGGGGGTTTCCTCCACTTGCAGGCCCAGCACGTACCAGGGCTGCTGGTGGTAGTCGTAGGCAGGAGTGGACCACTCGTAGGTGAGGACGATGCGCTGGGCCTCATCGAGCTCACGATGGGCATACGTCCCCACCCAGCGACGGCGAGGCTCGAGCGCGTAGGGCGCGAACCACACACCGATGCCGTAGACGTACTCCGGAGAGGTGGAAGCCAGAGTGCGCTGGGCGAGCGCCTCCACGGCGGAGCGCTCCCGGAGCGGACCGGCCAGCGCCGCCACGGTGCGCGTCACCTGCTTCGCCGTCTCCAGGCGGGTCTGCAATTGGTCGGCGAGCTGGTCGGCGCGAGCCGCCTGCTGGAGCAAGGCCTCGCGCTCCAGGCTGGCGCGGGCGAGCCGGTCGAAGGCCACCAGCCCGACCGTGAGGGCGAGCCCCAACCCGAGGGTGAGGGTAATCAGCAGGATGCGCGGCGAGCCCGACATGGCGCTCCTCCACGCGGCGGGCGTGGGGGAAGGCCTGACACCCGGCGGTGTCCGGGGGCCTCGCGCGGTGGGCGCGGGTCCGTCCGTGAGCCGTTGCTTCGGGCTCCCCAAGCCCGGCCGGCTTCGCTCGCCATGGCGTCTGCCCGCAGGCCGGAAGAGGAGTGTCGTGGCCCCATGAAATGAAGGTGGAAGACACGAGACGCCGAGGCAAGCAGCGCCCACGGTCCGCGGCAACGCTCCTCTCATCGGGAACCAGGCGGAGCTTCCTGTGGGCCGCAGGGCCCTCTGGAGGGTGGCTGGCCGGGGAGGGCCTCGCAGGCCCGGAGGTGTGCACGAGCCGGGGATCGAACCCGGACGACCCTTGCGGGTCAGCGGATTTTAAGTCCGCTGCGTCTGCCAGTTCCGCCACTCGTGCGCCAACAATTCCGGCACCTTACCGTGAGTATCCCGGCTTTGTACCCTGTTTGGGGGCTCCAGGTAAGGGCAGCGGCAGAGCGCGAGCCCCGGGCAGGTGAGCAGCCGCACCCACTCGGTCGAGTCCTGTGGTCGCTTGCAATACCCCTTGGGTTTACGAATAGTAGACCTTTGACCGCGAAAGCCACCGGCCCCGTCTCCCGCAACCGAGGCACGACCAGGGTGCCGGGGAGACCCGGGCCAGCGCCCGCTACGCGTCCCTTCCGCCTGGAGGCCGCACATGACCGATGACAGAAAGCCCACCGACGAAGCACTGAATGAGGCCCCGACGCCGGAGAACACCTCCGACCTGGAGAGCGCCCGCCCCCGGCTCCGGTTCACAGTCGAGACCACCACGTACGAGGCCATCCGCACGCTGGAGCGGCGAGGAAACGGCGAGGTGGTGCTCCTGGCCGAGCGTCACCTCCCCCATGGACTCGCCGGGCTCGTCACCATCAAGCGCCTGCGCAATCCCGTCACTTTCGAGCGCTGCCAGCGGCTGATCGAGGAGGTCCAGCTCGCCTTCCGCCTTCACCACCCGGCCATCGCCCAGGTCCATCACCTGAAAATCCACGCCGACCGGCCGCACGTCATCGTGGAGTACGTGGACGGCCCCACGCTGGACACCCTCATCAGCCTCGCCACCATGCGCGAGAAGCCGCTCTCCGCGCCCTTCGCCCTCTACATCGCCGCCGAGGTGGCCGACGCCCTCCACCACACGCACACGCTGAGAGATTCGGAGAACCGGCCGCTGGGCATCATCCACCGCGACGTGGCGCCCCGGAACATCCGCGTGGCCCGGAGCGGCGAAGTGAAGGTGACGGACTTCGGCGCTACCTACTCGCTCATGGTGGGCCGGGAGGAGACGCCGGGCCTCCTGCTCAAGGGCGACGTGGCGTACGCCTCGCCCGAGTACCTGCACCGCAAGCCCATGGATGGCCGGTCCGACATCTTCTCGCTGGGCCTCGTCCTCCTGGAGATGCTGACGTGCAAGCACCTCTTCGACGTGGAGGACGAAAAGGCCCCCAACGCCACCGTGGACGTGAAGACGGAGGAGACGCCCTCGGTGCCCCTCATTCAGATGATCGCGCTCGTCAACCGCTACCGCCCCGAAGACGTGGAGAACGCGATGGCGGGCCTGCCGGACGTGCTCAAGGCCATCGTCCACAAGGCCCTCCAGCGCAAGCTCTCCGAGCGCTACGCCACGGCCGCCGAGCTGCGCGATGCGCTGCGGGCGGCGCTCGCGGCGGAGTCACAGCCCTTCGGCCGGAATGAGGCGAGCGAGGAGCTGGCGCGGATGCTGTCGGAGGCGTCCGTCCTGCGCGACCGGGTGGAACTGGACGAAGAAGGCATCTTCCCCGAGGGCCTGGACGCCGACGAGCCGACGCCCGCACCAACCGAAGAGTGAGGACGGGCGGCCGGGCATTCCTGGAAGCAAGCGGGCCCCAGGTGTGGGCCCGCATCGTTTCAGCGCAACAACACCTGGGCCACCTTCACGAGGGCATCGAGCTGGTCCTCGTCCATCTTGCGCGCGAGGCCGGTGAGCTGGCGCAGCTTGGGCGCCCCGCCCTGCCCTCGCTCCCCCTTCTTGCCCGACTTCGCCCCTTCCTCCTCGTCCGCGAGCCCCAGCAGCTCGTCCGAGGAGATGCGCAGCACCGAGCACATCCGCAGCAGCGTCTGGACGCTGGGCAGCATCTTCCCGCGCTCCAGGCGGCTGTAGACCATGTGCGCGAGGCCCAGCTTCTCGGCCACTTCCGCCTGCGTGAGCCCGAGCTGCGTCCGGGCCTCTCGGGCGGCACTTCCAATTCGGGTCGCCAGTTCTTCGTTCATGCGTCGGGGTACCAGGAACACCGAGAACCAGGTCTGGCGCGGGCAGGGGGCCCGCGCCTCGGGGACGCCCCTTCCTGCCGCATCTTGGCGGACATGTCGATGCGCGAGCAGGACCCCGTCACGTGGCGGCGCCTTCCCCTATGTGCCGGAGCCATCGGAAGCGGGAGCCTCCAGGGCCTTACCGCCCAGGAGGAGGTCCACGGGGACACTGAGGACACCGCACAGGCCCACCAGCGTGGGGAGGCTGGGCAGCAACCTGCCGCGCTCCAGGCGACTGAACACCAGCGTCGGCACGTGGATGGCCTCGGCCACCTGGGCCTGCGACAGGCCCGCCCGATGCCGGGCGGCGCGGACATGGATTCCGATCTGCTGGGAGAGCTTCGCGTACATGAAGAGACCTGGGAGAAAGAGGAGATTGCCGCTTCGGCGGCACTCCGAGCATACAGCTCATCAGGTCTATCGGCAGTATCCGCTCAAGGTTTATCCTTCTCCCGCGCCATCGGGCGGGGGGCAACTTGTACGAGTTCAACTATCGGTCGAGAGCCGGACCACGCTCCTGCTCGCGACCTCGGCGCCGGAAGTTGAGAGCATGTCCAGGAACACCGCGCCCACACGCCCCGCCGAAGGAGAGGACACTTGAGCCCGCGTCTGCATCCCGTCGTACCTCCGGGCACGGACATCGGCGGGTACCTCGTGGAGGAGAAGCTGGGAGCCGGGGGCTTCGGTGCCGTGTACCGCGCCCGGCGTGGAGGGCGGCTCTACGCGCTCAAGCTCATCCCACTCTGGGGGCTGGCCGAGTGGGCCGAGCGCGAAGTGGCCATCCTCCTGCGGCTCAAACACTCCAACCTGGTACGCATCCGTGGGCACGGACAGTGGCCGGACGAGGCGCCTCAATACTTCTTCATCGTCATGGACTACGTGGAGGGGCGCCGGTTGGACGTGTGGGCCAGGGAGGAGAACCCCTCGGCCCGAGAAGTCGTGCTCAAGGTGCGCGGCGTGGCGCGCGGGCTGGGCGCCGCGCACCGGGCGAAGGTGGTGCACAGAGACTTGAAGGAGAGCAACGTCATCGAGCGCGCCTCGGACGGCGAGGCAGTGGTGGTGGACTTCGGCGCGGGCGGGTACGAGAGCGCCCCCAGCATCACCGGCGGAGTGCTGCCACCGGGCACGCCGGAGTACCGCGCGCCCGAGGCCTGGCGCTTCCAGCAGGAGCACGGGGACGAGCGTGGCCGCTCCTACCAGCCCGGCCCCTCGGATGACCTGTACTCGCTGGGCGTCGTTCTCTATTGGCTCCTGACAGGCAGGCAGCCCTTCCTCCCGGACGAGGCCGCAGGGGTGGAGGCCGTGCTCAACCGTGCGCCCAAGCCGCCTCATGTGCTCAACCCGCGCGTGCCCGAGACCCTGAGTGCCGTGTGCATGCGCCTGCTGGCCAAGGAGCCCGAGGAGCGCCACCCGGACGCCGACGCGCTGTGCGCGGAGCTGGAGGCCCTGCTGGCCCAGGCGGACGAGTCCTGGGACGTGAAACTCTGCGACGCCTATGGACCGGACACCGCCACCACGCTCGCGGCGGTGCCGCACGCGGGCGAAGACGAGCTGGTGCAGTGGCTGAAGAAGCGCAAAGCCCGGCCTCGTCGGGGGCCGCGTCCGCCACACGGCGAGGGCGCGCACGATCCGGACGCAAACGCGGTGGCCATCCAGTCCGAGCTGCCGCCCCCAGCTCATGCACGCCCCGGCCCCGCGCCTGCGCCGCCCCCGGTACAAGCCCGTCACTTCAATGCGCTGCGCGTGGCGATCGGGATGGGTCTGTTGGTGGGCTTGAGCGTGGGCGTACTGGTGATCGCGCTCAACCTGACGCCCTCCCCTGCTCCTGCCGCACGTCACGGACTGGAGCCCCATCCCAATGTGGCCGAGGACTCACCACCCGCATCTCCCGCGTTCGCGCTCACGTCCTGGGCTCCCGGCCAGGAAGTGGCGGCTCCCTGGAGGCCGCTGGAAGCTGGCGCAGCCGCAGCCGCGCTCAATGGCGCGCCCACCCTTGCGGCCGTCGCCCTTCCCGCGACGCTCTCCGAGGAGAAGGCTTCCGTGAAGAAGAAAAACACCGGCGTGTCCCCCGATCCGCAGCGCCCCCGGGTCGGAGCCGTTGGCAAGGCGCTCGGCCTGGGCGTCGCGGGCTGCATGGCGATGGCCTGCCCTGGTCCTGCTCCCCAGGTGCGCCCGACGCCCCCGCCCGAGGACTGCCCTCCAGGGGCCATTGAGGCCATGGAAGAACTTGGCCTCTTCGCCCCTGGCGTCAGACGGCCTACAACCACCTTCGAGCTGAGCCCCAAAGACGCCCAAAACATCATGGTCCGCGAGGGCACGACCACGGTTCGCATGCAGGAAGACTGGGGACGCATGCCGTACGGGACCCTGTTCTCCGGGCAGCTCCTCGTCGGCACGGAGCGGCGGGTCTACGGACGGCTCACCGAGGCGCGTACTCTTAAGAATGAGCGCATCCCCGTCTGCGTGCAATTCGTTGACCCCGAGGACGGCCGTATTGGACTCCAAAAGGCAGGCTTCACCAGTGAGTCCGGCGCTGCCTTCGTCTACTCCACCCTGCATTTGAAGGCCGTGCGCCGCTTCGAGTGAGGACCGACCGTGCCCGCGTCGCCCATCGCATTTCTCGTGGTGGTCATGCTCGCGTCTGGAGCCGCGACCGCCCAAACCCATCCCATGGCCTCGGGTCTCGGGGTGCGTCACATCGAGCTCCCAACCGACAGCACCGAGGCGACGCCGACGCCCGAGGTCCAGATAAGCCCGCGCAGGTCCACCACGTTCGAGTTCGACTCCGCCCTCGATCCGGCGAAGGTCGTGCTCGAAGGTGAAAAGCGCTTCTCGCTCGTGGACCTGGGGCGAAGCACGCTCCGGCTGGTGCCCTCGGAGCAGATCCTGCCCGGCGAGCGCCTGCGGCTGACGGTACGCTTCCAGGACGGTTCGGTACCCCTCGGGGCAGCCTTCGTTCTCGTCGCCCACCCCGCGCGCACCGAGCGCGTCATCGAGGTGTGGCGCCAACCACGCACGGCGGAGTCCTACCAACAGGAGGCGAAGGAGGCCCGAGCGGAGACCCAGCAGTGCCAGGAGGAGAACGCGAGGCTGCGGGCGGAGCAGAAGGGACTGGGCGGCATCGCGGGCCTCCTGGCCAATGGCGTCATCAAGGAGGAGAAGGGCGTCGCCGCGAAGCCCCTCCGCGTCAACGAGGAGGTCCGTCAGCATCCAGGCAACGCACTCTGGGCACAGCGGGCTTGGAGCTATCGCGCCCCTACTCGCGTGGCCATCGCGGTGGAGCTTGAGAACCCGGACGCCGCGAATCCCTGGACAGCGGAAGGCGCATCGCTGGTGAGCAGGGCGGGCGCGCCCCTGAAAATTCTGACGCTCTGGCAGAAGGCCCCGATTACTCGTGATGAGCCCGGGCGAGTCGTGGTGGAAGCGGACGCGACGCCGAACGCAGCGCAGGGGCCGTTCACGCTCAAGCTGTGGGGACCGGGCGGGCTGCGCACGCTCACGCTCTCCGGTGTGAGCTTCCCGTAGGCACCCCATCGGCCCCACGCGATCCACTACAGACAGGGACCAGCCCGGAGCACCTGCCGGCTTTATCTGGTATTACCCGACCTTGCGCCACTGATGGCTTCAGAGCGAAGGAGGCCAGCGCCAGGAGGGCTCCGCATGCTGCCACGATGGTCGATTCCCCTATTGCTCGTGATGCTGGCCGGATGCAGTAGCGCGACAAGAGCTGTGCGTCTCGACACGGGCTGGGGCAAGCCCATCATCTTCACCCCACGCTCCGGTGCCGCTGAACCGGTGGAATTGGACGAAGACGACTTCAAGGAGGCCGTGACGAAGTTGGGCCGCGACGTGCCCCAGTCCGCGCAGCCTCGGTCCGACGCTCGTCGACTGTTCTGGTCCCTGCGAATGATGCGTACGCTGGCGTACGAGGACACCTCGGCCTCGTGTCCGTTGGCTCAGGGCCGAATTCGTACAGCAACCACCTCCCACCGGTAGATGCATGGCGGCCGGAAGCGGATTCAGAACTCACGCGCGCCTACAGCCGCTGGTGCGAGCGGATGCAGAGCACCCGAGACTGCCTGCACCTGCTGGAGGACGGCCCCACGCTTGGTGAGGAAGCCAAGCGCACCCTGGCCCTCCAGTTCGCCATGGGCTCGGTCATGGACGAGACCCCCAAGAGGCGCTGGGAAAGATGGTGGATCCGGTAGCAGTGCGGAACACCCTCATCACGGCCGTGGCCGTGTACCTCGGCCTCTGGTTACTGCCCGAGCCGGTGAGTAAGGGCGTGGCCGCCACCCTGACGGTGTGCCTCATCGCCTACTTGGGCGTGGACACCGTTTGGAGCCTGATCGCAGGGTGGCGGCAGCTTGCCGAGGAGGTAGCGGTCGCCACGACTTTCGAGGAGGTCCGCACGGCTGGCGAGAAGTACGGCAAGGTCATGGGCGAGAACGCAGCGCGCGTCTTCGTCATGCTCGCGACCGCTGCCATTGGGAGCACCGCAGGGCTGGCGGTCAAGGCACCGGGTCTTCCGGGCTCAGCACAGGCGGCGAGGCTGGCCGAGGTCCAGGGCGGTTTCCGGTTCACTGCAATCTCGGAAGTGAGCTCGGTGGCGGTCCCCGTCGAAGGAGCCGTCACCATCGCGCTCGCTCCCGGTGCGCTGGCCATGGCGGCACGAGGAACGAGCGCCGGAACCACGGCGCCGGTGGACGCGGAGGGACCTTGGCACCACATCGCCTCCGACAAGTTCAGCACGTCCACCAACAACGGGGGGCCCTGGACACCCAGGTACCAGGAGATCTTCGACCGGGCGGGCATGTCGCTCGACGATGCGGCGAACCAGGTCCGAGTCCCGGGCCACAAGGGGCCACATCCAAGGAAGTACCATGAGGAGGTCTACGAGCGGCTGGACGAAGCAACCTCGACCTGCAAGAGCATCGAGCGTTGCCGAGAGGCGCTGACGAAGATCCTCGGTGTGTTGGCGCGCGAGATTTCGAAGCAAGGCACCCTGCTCAATCGACTGGTCACCCGAAGCGAATGACGGAAGGATGACCTCGTGCCACAGCGGTTCTTCAAGTTGACCGATGATGTGTACCTCGCCGGTCGGTGGGAGCTTGGACATCCTCTCGATCAGGAGGGCCGAAAGCTCGATGACCCGTGGCAGTTCAGAATCGGGCACCAGGCCGACTCGGACCAGCGCGTCAGGATTCCCATCAAGATCTCCGGCAAGCCGCTCGACTATTCCCATGCGGCATTCAGCATCCCCATCGTCCATGCCAGGGTGGCGTCCCTCTTCACCGGGGTGGCGCCCGACGACGTGCAGCTCATCCCGGTGGAGATCGACTCCCAGCCAGCTCAGCACTTCATCCTCAATGCCACCCGACTGGTGAAGTGCATCGACGACGTTGCGTGCGAGGAGGTGCGTTACTGGACCCCGGAGGATGGAATGCCCGAGAAAGTGGGTACGTACTCCTCGGTGTCCGGGATGCGCATCGACCCGGCGAAGGTGGGAGGCGCCAAGGTGTTCCGAACCTGGGGCTGGACTGTGGCCTTGATCGTATCCGAGAAGATCAAGGAGGCCATGGAGCGCGCAGGCATCACCGGCACGAAGTTCACGGACGTGACCGGCCCCGACTGAGCCAACGGAATCAAGCCGCTGGCCAGTTCAGACATTGCGAAGGGCGCTGCGCAAGCGACGCGAGGCGGCACTGCCCCCCCGCCCCGCCCCGCTCCCTCACTGAGCGTCCTTCGTTTCATACACCAGCGCCTCGACCCACGCCGTCTGCCAGTGCTGGTGGAAGTGCCGTACCAGGATGTCGTCGCACGTCAGGTTGGCAACCGCCGCCAACGCCATCGCATGCTCGCGCTGCTCCACTTGCCCGGTTCGCGCCACCCTCTGCAGTTCCTCCACCGCGCGCTCGGGCTGGAAGCGCAACGCCAGCACCGAGCGTGGTGGCTCGACTGCGGCCTCCTGCTGGACTCCCTTCCCCTTTCCCGCCTCCAGCGTCTCCTGCGCGGCCTGCCCCAGCAACGTCGCCGGCGGGAACCACACGAACAACGTCGGCAGCAGTTGCTCGGCCAGCGCCTCCCTTCCCAGCTCCCTGGCGCCACCCTTCCTCAACCGCTGGTCCGACGCCGTCAGCGCCGCCCAGTGGCTCAGCGGAACCTGCCGGCTCGCTATCGCCACGAATCCGGCCAGCATCGCCCCCGACGTGAGCAGCCCATGGTGCGTCCCCTCCAGGGCCTGCGCCTCCACGTCATAGCCGGTGTGCAACAGCCCGGCCTCGCTGTCGTACAGCCACCCGAAGTCCATCCCCTCTCTCAGCGCCCGTGCCCGCGCCTCCACCTCCTCCAGCCGCCCCTCTCCCGTGGCCGCCTCTCGCGCGGCGTGCAGCCCGCTCTCCACCGCCAGCAGCGCCGCGGCCAGCACTCCGCTCTCCGTCGTGCTGATTCGCCTGGGACTCACCGGCCTCCGCTCCCTCGGGTCATAGCTCGCCAGCAGATGCCCGCGATGGCGCTCCAGTCCCCCGATGGCCTCCAGGCTCGCTCCCACCCTGGACACCAGCTCCTCCAGCCCGACGTAGCCCAGGTGGTACGCGCTCAGCGGCGCCACCAGCCCCAGCGCCAGGTCCGTCGGCGACAGCGCCTTCGCCCCTTCGCCCTCCCCGGGTTGGCCGCCCGGCAGCGCGCCTTCCTTCGGCGCCCGCTGCTCGTACAGCTCCCAGCAGCTCCGCGCGATGGCTCGAAGCTGGTCCACGTGTGCCGGCGCCGCCGGAGCCGCGGCGGGCTGCCGGTCCCGGCGAGCGAACAGCACCATCATGGGGACCCACGCGAGCAGCAACGGAGCGGCCCAGGGCAGCGCCCACGGGTTGAACACGGCGAGCGCCCCCCCGATGCCGAGCGACAGCACCAACGCCCCCGATACCTCGGGCAGCGCGAGCAGCGTGCGGAGGGTTCGCGCCTCGCGGCTGGACTGGGCGTACGTCGTCCAATCCAACATCCGGCTCCGGTCGAGCGCGAGCTGATACAGCGTCCGGAGGACGGCGTCGAGCGCGACACCGGTGAACAGGAAGACGTTCCCCATATTGGCGATGGCGCCCACGAGGAGCCGCGGAATCGTGCCGAACACGATGCCCAGGCCGGAGACAACCGACCCGGAGTTCCACGCGGTACGGAACATGTGTCGCAGCGCCGCGCTCAGCGGGTTGCGGCTGCCCCACAGCGTCGCCCCGAGCGTCCACGCCCACGCGCTGCTGCTCGGGAGCCACAGCCACCCGTACGCGAGCACCAGGAGCGTGGAGAGGTGGTGCAGGCTCTCGAGGAGGGCGGACAGCAGCTTCCAGCGGTCGTAGAGGGACAGGGTATTCGGAACGCTGCGGCCATCCTGGGACGGCATTCGCGGCATGAGCCACGGCAACCACTGCCAGTCTCCGCGGACCCAGCGGTGCCAGAGGCGTGCGTAGACCGTGAAGTCCCTCGGATGACTCTCGAACACCTTGATGTCGTGCACGAACGCGACGCGCGCGAAGATGCCTTCGAGCTTGTCGTGGCCCAGGATGGCGTTCTCGGGGATCCGGCCCTCGAGGCTGCGCGCGAAGGCGGCGAGGTCGTAGATGCCCTTGCCCAGGAAGTCTCCCGTCGCGAAGAGACGCTGCTGCAGGAGCAACGGCACCTCGCCCTGGTGGGGGTTCTTCTTCTCCCGGGTGATGGACAGGGGCCATCCGCCCGTCGCCAGCCAGTGTGCCCGGGTCGGCTCCATGTCGATGTAGGGCTGGAGGAGCGAATAGCCAGCCACGACCCGCTTGCCGGTCGCGTCGAAGCGCGCCCGGTTCAACGGATGGTGGAGCGTCGCGACCAGCCGGGCCGCATCGCCGGGCAGCAAGTGGGTGTCCGCGTCGAGCGTGATGATGTAGCGCACCGTGCGCACGGGCTCGGGCACGATGACGCCCACGTAGCTCGTGTCCTGGGCGCCCAGCACCAGTCGGTTGAACTCGTCAAGCTTGCCCCGCTTGCGCTCCCAGCCCATCCAAAGGCGCGCGACGGGGTTCCACCGCCGCTCCCGGTGGAACAGGAAGAAGCGCGGCTGCTCGCGATAACCGTGGCGCTCGTTGAGCTCGCCGATGCCCCGCTCCAGCCGGGAGAGCAGCTCCTTCTCGCCGGGGAGCTCCTGCTCGGGCGCATCCCGGAAGTCGGTCAGCAGCGCGTAGAACAGCTCGGGCTCCACATTGCCCAGGTAGTTGATCTCCAGCATCCGCAGCTGGGTGTCGATTTCCTCTGCGCGAGCGACCAGCAGCGGCGTGACGACCAGGGTCCGCGTGTCTGGAGAGAACACCTGCCGCGGATCCAACCTCGGCAGTGGCGTCGCCTCGGCCACCAGTCTCGCGAGCACCCCGTTGAACCACTCCTGGAGGGTCATGAGGAGCAACGGCACGCTGACGACGGCCAGCAGCACGCGATGCAGCGCGGGAACCCCTTGAGTCGCAAGCAGCCACTCCAAGCCGAGGAGCGTGAGCGCCAGGAGCACGAAGAGCGAGCCCACATACGCATTTGTCGCATGCCGTCGCACGAGCCTGGCGGCGCGCGCGGGCCAGGGAGCGCGATAGCCCAGGCGGGCCTCGAGTGAGGGCCGCCCCTCGGCAATCAGCCAGGTCCCCACGTGCCGCTCGCGCGTGTCGCTGGCGTTGTGTTCCACGCCGAGCTGGAGCGCCTCGCGTGCGACCTCGACAGGCTCCTTCTTCGACCTGGCCGCCAGCTCCCGACAGGCCTGCCGGTACCGCTCGCGCGTGGGCTCATCCATCGCGGCGAACATCCCGGCGGGATCTCGTTCAAGGACCGAGTCGAGCTGATCTTCCAACGGGGCGCGCATTGACTCTCCAGATACAAGTTGGCATGAGGCTACCTCATCGGACGGTGCTTCCTCACGTCGCGTGAGCGCAGGGGGGGACATCACCCCTGTCTCGGGCTCGGGTGCGGGCTCCAGAACCGTTGCCATCCAGTAACATACGAGGAAGATGGCTCACGTCCGATGGGCGGCGTCATGCCCCCCCGCTCGCTACGGGCCCACGGATTCTGGCAAGCTCGCTCGCGCGGTCTCGTCGGGCAGCCCCGGTGAAGCACAGCCAAGTACTCCCATCATGATCTCCCTCTTCCTGCTGTTGCTCCGCCGTTCAAGTGCCTCGGTCATCACGATCGTCATCATCGGGAGCGTCGCCGGACTGTGTAACAGCGCCCTGCTCGCGCTGATCAGCGAGGTGTTGAGGGACCGGGCGTCCGTCACGACGATGATGATCGCGGCGTACGTGGCCCTGAGCCTGGGAGTGATGGTGAGCAACCTCCTCCCGGAGCTGCTGCTCGCGCGGATGTCTCGCACGTTCGCAGCCGAGCTGCGGCTGCGGCTCGGCAGACGCATCCTCGCGGCGCCCCTGCGCCGCCTCGAGACCCTGGGCCATGGCCCCGTGCTCGCCGCGCTCACGCAGGACCTGCAGACAGTGGTCGCCACGGCGTCGGCGCTCCCCTCCTTCGTGATCAACTCGACCATCGTGCTCGGCTGCCTGGCCTACATGGCGTGGCTCTCCCCGCAGGGGCTGCTGCTCGTGCTGCCCACGATGGCCGTGCTCATCGGCATCTACATCGTGGGGGCCACGAAGATGGCCCCGCACTGGCGCGGTGAGCGTGACGCGCAGGACGACCTGTACCGCCAGCAGCAGCATGTGCTCGAGGGAGTCAAGGAGCTCAAGCTGAACGGGCACCGTCGCGGCGAGTTCTTCGAGCACGACTTCGCGCCCGCCGTGGAAGGGGTGCGGCGCACGGGCGTGCGGGCCTCGGACAGCGGCGCGCTGTTCGGCAACTTCATGCACTTCTTCACGTGGCTCGTGCTCGGCCTGGCGCTGTTCGGCCTGGACCGCCTGAACCCGAGCGGCTCGTCCGCGACGCAGGGCTACGTGATGACGCTGATGTACATGTGGGGGTCCTTCCGCGGGGTAATCGAGAACGTCGGGCGCTGGACCCAGGCGGGCATCGCGCTCGACAAGCTCTCACAGCTCGACGTCTCGCTCACCGAGGCGATAGCGGACGAAGGCGCCAGCGACACGGCGCTCAAGCCCGTGCTCAGCGAGCGCCACGAGGTGCGCTTCTCCGGCGTGACGTACTCGTTCGGAGGGCATGACGGGCACGCGTTTCGGGTGGGCCCGCTCGACCTGGAGCTGCGGCCCGGGGAGCTGATCTTCGTCGTCGGCGGCAATGGCAGCGGCAAGACGACGATGGCCAAGCTGCTCACGGGGCTCTATGCGCCAGAAGGCGGGCAGCTGCTGTGGAACGGCGCGGCCGTGACGGACCAGAACCGCGAGGCGTATCGCAACACCTTCTCGGCCATCTTCGCCGACTTCCACCTGTTCGAGAACCTGCGCGGGGTGCCCTCCGAGGAGCTCACGGGGGCGGTGGAGGAGTACCTGCGGCTGTTCTCACTCGAGAAGAAGCTGCAGATCGTCGACGGTCGCTTCTCCACGACGAGCCTCTCGACGGGACAGCGCAAGCGGCTCGCGATGCTCGTGGCGCTGCTGGAGGACCGGCCCTTCTACCTCTTCGACGAGTGGGCCGCCGATCAGGACCCGGAGTTCCGCGAGGTCTTCTACCGCAAGCTCCTCCCGGAGCTGGCGGCGCGCGGCAAGGGCGTGGTGGTCATCACCCACGATGATCGGTTCTTCCACCTCGCCCACCGGGTCATCAAGCTCGAGTACGGACGGCTCGTCGCGGCGGCGTAGACACCTGCCCCAGGGACCAGGAGCCGCGCTGCGCCGGCCCCCATTCCCTGTTTTATCAATATACAAGATGAAACACGAAAACAGCACCGCCCCGAGGCTGGCTGCCAGGGCAGCACATAGCCGGTAGCCCGAGGCTGGCCCAACCTGCTTTTAACGAAAGCTCGGGGACTGTTACCATTCCCGGACTCATCGAGCAGGCTGGATTGCCTCTCTGGATTCTTTGACTTCGCGCCGACGCCTCCCATGAGAATCGCCATGCCCGTGTCCCCCGCCTCCACGCTGGTGGAGTTGCTTGAGGAGCGCGCTGCGCTTCGCTCCGATGCCCCCCTCTTCCACTTCGTCGAGGACACCGACGGCGAAGAGAGCACGCTGCCCTACTCCGGACTGCTGCAACGCGCCCGCTCCATTGGCGCCTGCCTCCAGCAATTCACGGCTCCGGGCGAGCGCGCCGTCCTCCTCTACCCTCCGGGCCTCGAGTACGTCTCCGGCTTCTTCGGCTGCCTGGCCTCGGGGGTTGTCGCCGTTCCCGCCTACCCTCCGGACCCGTCTCGCCTGGAGCGCACGCTTCCTCGCCTTCGCGCCATCATCCAGGACTGCCAGGCCTCGGTGGTGCTCACCACCTCCTTCATCCTCTCCATGGCCGAGGTCCTCTTCGAGTCCGCTCCGGACTTGAGAGCCCTGCGCTGGGTGGCCACGGATGAGCTGCCCGCCGACGCCGCTCACGCCTGGCGCCGGCCCGCGCTCCGCCCCGACTCCCTGGCCTTCCTCCAGTACACCTCGGGCTCCACCGGCACGCCCAAGGGCGTGATGCTCTCTCACGCCAACCTGCTGCATAACCTCGAGCTGATCCACGGTGCGTTCGGCATGCACCCGGGCAGCACCGGCGTCATCTGGCTGCCGCCCTACCATGACATGGGGCTCATCGGCGGCATCCTGGGCACCCTCTACGGAGGCTTCTCCACCAGCCTCCTCTCGCCCCTCACCTTCCTGCGCCGCCCCATGCGCTGGCTGGAGGTGCTCTCCCGCACCCACGGCACCATCAGCGGCGGGCCCAACTTCGCCTTCGACCTGTGCGTGCGAAAGACGACCGAGGCCGAGCGTGCCGCCCTCGATTTGAGCCACTGGGAAGTGGCCTTCTGCGGCGCCGAGCCCATCCGTCCCGAGACGCTGGAGCGCTTTGCCCAGGCCTTCGCGCCCAGTGGCTTCCGCCGCCAGGCCTTCTACCCCTGCTATGGCCTGGCCGAGGGCACCCTCATCGTCTCCGGCGGCGAGCTGAACGCGCTCCCGGTGCAGCAGACCCTGGACACGCGTCGGCTGCGCGAGGGCCGTGCCGAGTCGGCCCAGCCCGGGCAGCCGCATGGCCAGACCCTGGTGGGCTGCGGGCACTCGCTGCAGGAGCAGGAAGTGCGCGTGGTGCACCCGGAGACGCTCGTGCCCTGCGCTCCCGGCGAGGTGGGCGAGGTGTGGGTGAAGGGCCCGAGCGTGGCCCTGGGTTATTGGAGCCGCCCCGAAGACACCGTGCGCGACTTCCAGGCGCGCACCTCCGACGGCGCCGGGCCCTTCCTGCGCACCGGAGACCAGGGCTTCCTCCAGGGCGAGGAGCTCTTCATCACCGGCCGCATCAAGGACCTCATCATCGTCCGCGGCCGCAACCACCACCCCCAGGACATCGAGCTGACGGCAGAGCATGCCCACGCCGCGCTGAGGCCCGGGTGTGGAGCGGCCTTCTCGGTGGAGGTGGAGGGAGAAGAGCGGCTGGTCGTGGTGTACGAGGCGGACACGCGCCGGCAGCCCGTGGCGGTGGAGGAGGTCGCGCGCGCCATCAGCCAGCAGGTGGCCACGGCGCATGAGCTGCGGCTGCATGCGCTCACCCTCATTGCCCCCGGAAGCCTGGCCAAGACGTCCAGCGGCAAGATCCAACGCCGTGCGTGCCGCGCGTCCTTCCTCTCGGGCGAGCTGCAGGAGGTGGCCTCCTGGCGCGAGCAGCAGGCCGACGTGTCCGAGGTGCCGCCTGCCTCCAGCACGTCACACGCAACCGAACCCGAGGCGCTACCGGCGACGCCGGAGGCGCTGGAGGACTGGCTGCGGCTGCGGCTTGCCCGCCAGCTGAAGGTGGCCCCACGGGAGATTGAGCGGGATGCACCGCTCACCCGCTACGGCATCGACTCGCTGGCCGCGGTGGAGTTGACGTACGAGGTGGAGAAGGGCCTCGGCGTGGCGCTGCCCCTGCATGTGCTGCTGGAAGGGCCCACGCTGGCCGAGCTGGCCTTGCGGCTCGCCGGCGCTGCCCGAGGCTCCACCGGCCCCATGACTCGCGCCTCGCGCGAGCAGCCGCTGCCCCTGTCCTTCGCCCAGCAGCGGCTGTGGTTCCTCGATGAGCTCGAGCCGGGCAGCTCGCTCTACAACATCCCCGCGGCCGTGCGGATGCGCGGCGTGCTGGACACCTCCGCCCTGGAGCGCACCTTCACCGAGCTGGTGCGCCGACACGAGTCGCTGCGCACCACCGTCCACTCCGAGCAGGGACGCGCCTCTCAAGTCATCCACCCCGAAGGCCATGTGGCTCTGGCCCGGGTGGACCTGGGCGCGACTCCTTCCCAGCAGCATGAGGCCGAGGTGCTGCGCCTGGCCTACGAGGAGGCCCTTCGCCCCTTCGAGCTGACGCGCGGTCCCCTGCTGCGCACCACCCTGCTGCGGCTCTCCGACACAGAGCACGTGCTGCTGCTGTGCATGCACCACATCGTCTCCGACGGTTGGTCCATGGGCGTGCTGGTGCGCGAGGTGGCTGCCCTCTACGCCGCCTTCGCCCAGGGCCTGCCCTCACCCCTGCCAGAGCTGCCCGTCCAGTACGCCGACTACGCCCTCTGGCAGCGCCAGTGGCTCCAGGGCGAGGAACTCGAGCGTCAGCTGTCCTGGTGGAAGCAACAGCTCACCGGCGCTCCCGCGCATCTGGAGCTGCCCACGGACAACTCGCGACCGCCCGTGCGAGACCACCGCGGCGCCAGCGTCCCGGTGCACGTGCCCGTCTCCACGTGGGAGGCACTCAAGGCCCTGGCCCAGCGCGAAGGCGTCACCCCCTTCATGCTCCTGCTGGCCGCCTTCCAGGTGGTGCTGCACCGCCACTCGGGTGAGGAGGACATCAGCGTCGGCTCACCCATCGCCGGACGCTCCCGCCCCGAGACGCAGGGCCTCATCGGCTTCTTCGTCAACACCCTCGTGCTGCGCACGAGACTGGAGGGCAACCCCTCCTTCCGCGAGCTGCTGCACCGCGTGCGCGAAACCACGCTGGGGGCCTTTGCCCACCAGGATGTCCCCTTCGAGAAGCTGGTGGAGCAGCTTCGGCCCGTGCGCGACCTCGGCCGAAGCCCGCTCTTCCAGGTCATGCTCGTGCTCCAGCCCAACCCGCTGCCGGGCCTCTCCCTGCCCGGGCTGACGCTGGACTCCGTGGAGTTGGAGAGCCGCACCTCCAGGTTCGACCTCCAGCTCGCCCTCTCCGAGTCCGCACAGGGACTGGCGGGCTCACTGGAGTACGCCACCGACCTCTTCGAGCCCGCCACCATGGTGCGTCTCGTGGGCCACCTGCGGCAGTTGCTGGAGGGCGTCCTCTCCGAGCCCGAGCAGCGCATCGCCGAGCTGCCACTGCTCACCAACGCCGAGCGCCAGCAGGTGCTCGTGGAGTGGAACGACACCCGCGCGCCCCTGGGCGCGGACACCTGCATCCACCACCTCTTCGAGGCCCAGGTGCGGCGCGCGCCGGACGCGCCTGCCCTTGGCTTCGAGGGCTCCTGGCTCTCCTACCGTGAGCTGGACGCGCGCTCCAACCAACTCGCCCACCACCTGCGCTCCCTCGGCGTCGGTCCCGAGGTCCGCGTCGGCCTCTGCGCGGAGCGCTCCCTCGAACTCGTCGTCGGCCTCTTCGCCATCCTCAAGGCTGGCGGCGCCTACGTCCCCCTCGACCCCTCCTATCCTCGCCAGCGCTTGGAGTGGATGCTCGAGGACGCACGTCCCGCGGTGATTCTGGCCCAGCCCGCCCTGCTGGCTCGCCTCCCGGAGGCACCAGCTGCCTTCGTGGTGCCCCTGGCCCTGGAGGACGAAGCGCTGCGCGGACTGCCCACGCATGCGCCCGCCTCACTGTCCACCCCCGACTCCCTCGCCTACGTCATCTTCACCTCGGGCTCTACCGGCCGCCCCAAGGGCGCCATGAACGCCCACCGCGCCGTCTGCAACCGCTTGCTCTGGATCCAGCACGCCGATGGGCTGGGCCCCCAGGACATCGTGCTGCAGAAGACGCCCTACAGCTTCGACGTCTCCGTCTGGGAGTTCTTCTGGCCTCTCACCTCGGGCGCACGTCTCGTGCTGGCCCGCCCGGGTGGCCACCAGGAGCCCGACTACCTCGTTCGGCTCATCTCCGAGCAGCGCGTCACCATCACCCACTTCGTCCCCTCCATGCTCCAGCACTTCCTGGAGCAGCCGGGCCTGGAGAAGTGCTCCAGCCTGCGTCGCGTGATGTGCAGTGGTGAGGCCCTCTCCCCCGAGCTCGCGCAGCGCTGCCTGCAGCGGCTGCCCTCCGCCCAGCTGCACAACCTCTACGGCCCCACCGAGGCCGCCGTCGAGGTCACCGCCTTCCACTGCCTGCCCCAGCACGGCCGCCGCGCCATCCCCATCGGCCGGCCCATCGCCAACACCGTCATCCGCCTCCTCGACGCCCACCTGCGTCCCGTCCCCGCGGGCGTGCCCGGCGAGCTCTTCATCGGCGGCATCCAGGTGGGCCGCGGCTACCTTGCCCGCCCCGAGCTGACCGCGGAGCGCTTCATCCCGGACCCCTTCGCCTCCGAGCCCGGCGCCCGCCTCTACCGCACCGGCGACAAGGCGCGCTGGCTCCCAGACGGCAACATCGAGTACCTGGGCCGCCTCGACTTCCAGGTGAAGGTGCGCGGTCTGCGCATTGAGCTGGGAGAAATCGAAGCCGCCCTCGAGCTGCACCCCCAGGTGCGCCAGGCCGTCGTCGTGGTGCGTGAGGACTCCGCATCCGGAGACAAGCGCCTGGTGGCCTACATCGTGGCGCCCTCGGGTGAGCAGGCTCCCTCCATCACCGACGCGCGCGACTTCCTCAAGCAGCGTCTGCCCGAGTACATGGTGCCCTCGGCCTTCGTCTCCATGGAGGCCCTGCCCCTCAACTCCAGCGGCAAGCTCGATAGGAAGGCCCTGCCCGCTCCGGACCTCTCCCGCTCCGAGCCGCGCAACGCCTACGTCGCGCCTCGCAACGACGTGGAGCAGCGCCTGTGCGACAGCTGGGCGCAGGTGCTCGGCCTGAAGCAGGTGGGCATCCACGACAACTTCTTCGAGCTGGGTGGCGACTCCATCATCAGCCTCCAGGTCGTCGCGCGTGCGCGTCAGACCGGCCTCGCCCTCTCCGCCCGCCAGCTCTTCCAGCACCAGACGGTGGAGCAGCTTGCCCTGGTGGTGGAGTCCGCCTCCGAGGCACTCAGCGAGCAGGGTCCCATCACCGGCCCGGTGCCGCTCACGCCCGTCCAGCACCAGCAACTGGCGCACGACCCGGCCCACGCCCACCACTTCAACCAGGCCGTGCTCCTGGCCTCTCGCGAGCCGCTGGAGCCTGCTCGCCTGGAGAAGGCCCTCGCGCGCGTGGTGACCCACCACGATGCCCTCCGCCTGCGCTTCCGACAGGACGCAGGCGCCTGGCTGCAGGACAACGCCAGTCCCGACGAGGCGTCCGTCCACCTGCTCCAGGTGGACCTCTCCGCCACTCCTGCTTCCGAGCAGCCCACCGCGCTCGAAGCCGAGGCCTCGCGCGTGCAGGCCAGCTTCGTCCTGGCGCAGCCGCCGCTGCTGCGCGCCGCGCTCTTCCAGCTCGGCAACGGCCAGCAGCGCCTGCTGCTCGTCGCGCATCACCTGGTGGTGGATGCCGTCTCCTGGCGCGTGATTCTCGAGGACCTCGAGTCCGCCTATCTCCAGGCGACGCTCCCCGCCAAGAGCACCTCGCTCCAGTCCTGGGCTCGCCGCCTGCAGGCCCATGCCCACTCCGAGGCCCTGCTGGCCGAGGCGCCGCTCTGGTTGAACGAGGCCCGCGCGCAGGTGGCGCCGCTGCCCACCGACGCCTCCGGCCCCAATACCTACTCCTCCGAGCGCTCCGTCTCCGTCTCCCTCGATGCCGAGGAGACGAAGCTGCTGCTCCAGGAAGTGCCTTCCGCCTGGCGCGCTCGCATCAACGACGTGCTGCTCACCGCCCTGGCCCGCGCCCTCTCCGAGTGGACCGGCCAGTCCGAGGTGCTCGTCCACCTGGAGGGCCACGGCCGCGAGGAGCTCTTCACCGACGTGGACCTCTCGCGCACCGTGGGCTGGTTCACCTCCTTCACGCCCGTGCTGTTGCCCGTGCCCTCGGGCGCCTCTACCGGTGAGAGCCTGCGCTCCGTGCGCGACTCGCTGCGCCTCCTGCCACACCATGGCATCGGCTTCGGCCTGCTGAAGTGGCTCGGCCCGACGGACATCGCCCAGCGGCTCCAGGCGCTTCCCTCGCCGCAGGTCGCCTTCAACTACCTCGGGCAGCTCGACGCTTCGGATTCCTCCAGCCGCCTGTTCTCCCTGAGCAGCGAGCCCTCGGGGCCTTCCGCTGCTCCCGCGAGCTCGCGTCCGCACGTGCTGGAGATCAACGGCTCCGTGCTCGGTGGGCAGCTCCAGCTCGCCTTCGGCTACAGCACCCACCTCCACCACGCGGCCACCATCGGGTCGCTGGCCGGGCGCTTCCTCCACCACCTGCGCGCCCTCATCTCCCTGCGCGCTTCCGAGGATGCGCGCCGCTTCTCTCCGGGCGACTTCCCCCTCGCGGCCCTCTCCCAGCAGTCGCTCGACTCGCTGGTGCGCGAGACCGGGCCCGACATCGAGGACGTCTACCCGCTGTCCCCCACTCAGCAGGGCATGCTCTTCCACGCCCTGCTCTCGCCGGAGTCCACCGTCTATTTCATGCAGCACTCCTGGGCCATCCACTCCGCCCTGGACTCCGCTGCCCTCCATCAGGCCTGGCAGTCCACCTCCGAGCGCCTTCACGTCCTGCGGACCTCCTTCCACTGGCAGGGCCTCGACGCGCCCCTCCAGGTGGTCCACTCGCGACTGCCCTGCGCCTTCGAGGTGCTCGACTGGCGCGCCCTCCCGGCCTCCGAGCAGCACGAGCGCTACCAGCAATTCCTCCTCGAGGAGAGACGGCGCGGCTTCGAACTGCGCCGAGCGCCCCTCATGCGCATGGTGGCCTTCCACCTCCAGCAGGACGTCTGGCGCCTCCATTGGAGCCACTCCCACCTGCTGCTCGACGGCTGGAGCCTCGGCCTGGTGCTCCAGGAGTTCTTCTCCCTCTACGACTCCAGCCTCTCCGCACGGTCCGCGCCTCCCGCCACGCGCCCGCCCTTCCGCGACTACCTCGCCTGGCTGCGCCAGCGTGACGGCTCCGCCGACGCTTCCTTCTGGCGCGCATACCTCTCCGACTTCTCCTCGCCCACGCCTCTCCCGGCCGACACCCAGGCCTCGCCCCCGCCCGGACAGGCCCCCACCCACCCCTTCCACGAACTGCTCCTGTCCGCCGAGGCCGCCGCCTCGCTGCAGGCCTTCTCACGCCAGCACCAGCTCACCCTGAACACCCTGGCCCTCGCGGCCTGGGCCCTCGTCCTCTCGCGCTACTCCGGCGAGCACGACGTCCTCTTCGGCACCACCTTCGCCGGCCGCCCTCCAGAGCTTCCGGGCTCCGGCTCCATGGTGGGCATCTTCATCAACTCGCTGCCCACCCGCGTCCGCGTCCCCTCGGGCAGC
This sequence comes from Pyxidicoccus trucidator, assembly GCF_010894435.1. NCBI lineage: Bacteria > Pseudomonadati > Myxococcota > Myxococcia > Myxococcales > Myxococcaceae > Pyxidicoccus > Pyxidicoccus trucidator. Next base: position 218,577 of record NZ_JAAIXZ010000020.1, read on the forward strand.
TCGCCTCTGTTGCCGTGGCTCCAGTCGCTCCAGGCCCAGCAGCTCGAGCTTCGCCAGTACGAGCACTCGCCGCTCGTCCAGGTCCAGGCCCTCAGCCAGGTGCCTCGCGGCGCGTCCCTCTTCGAGTCCCTGCTCGTCGTCGAGAACTACCCCATCGACGCCTCGCTGCGTCAGCGCACCGCCTTCCTCGACGTGCGCGAGGCCATCGCCGCCGAGCGCTCCAACTATCCCCTCGCCCTCGCCGTCATCCCTGGCACCTCGACGGTGCGGCTGCTGCTCTCCCACGACGAGCCCCGCTTCTCCGCTCCCGCCATGCAGCGGCTGCTCTCGCACTGGCGCACCGTCCTGGAGTGCCTCGTGGCCCGGCCCGAGGCGTGCCTGGACGATGTCTCGCTGCTCTCCGACTCCGAGCGCCGCCTCGTGCTGGAGGAGTGGAGCCGCACGCCGGGCAGCCGCCCCGAGCAGCCCGTCCACCGGCTCATCGAGGCCCACGCCCGCCTCACTCCGGACGCGCCCGCGCTGTGCTTCGGCGAGGAAACGCTCACCTACGGCGAGCTCAACGACCGCGCCAACCAGCTCGCCCGCCACCTGCGCCGCCTCGGCGTTGGCCCCGAGATCCTCGTCGCCCTCTGCCTGGAGCGCTCCCTGGACATGGTGGTGGCCATGCTCGCCACCCTCAAGGCCGGTGGCGCCTGGCTGCCCCTGGACCCCACGCTCCCCTCCGAGCGCCTGGACTTCATCGCCTCCAACGCGCTCTCTCCCGTCCTCCTCACGCATTCTTCGCTGGAGCACCTGCTCGACCGCCGGGGCTACGTCTTCCTCATCGACGAGCACTCGGAGCGCGTCGAGCGCGAGTCCACCGACAACCTCGACTCCGAGGCGGACGCGAGCAACCTCGCCTACGTCATCTACACCTCAGGCTCCACCGGCCGTCCCAAGGGCACCCTGCTCACCCACGGCGGCCTGGCCAACACCGCGCGTGAGGCTGCCCTCGCTCACGGCTACCGGCCCGACAGCCGGGTGCTCCAGTTCGCCAGCGCCAACTTCGATGCCTCCGTCTGCGAGGTGTTCTCCACCCTCGTCGCGGGCGCGTGCCTGGTCCTGGCCTCCCAGCAGCAACTGCTTCCCAGCGAGCCCCTGCGCTCCCTGCTGCTGGAGCAGTCCATCACCGCCGTGACGCTCACCCCCTCCGTGCTCGCCCAGCTCGAGCCCGAGGGGCTTCCTCACCTGCAAACCCTCATCTCCGCCGGAGAGTCCTGCTCGCCCGAGCTCGCGCGGCGTTGGAGCCAGGGACGCACGCTGCTCAATGCCTACGGCCCCACGGAAGTCACCATCTGCGCCACCATCAGTGGCCCCGTGGACGCCCAGCGGCTGAGCATCGGCCGCGCCCTGCCCAACGTGCAGGTGTACGTGCTCGACGAGCGCATGCGGCCCGTGGCCGTTGGCGTGGCCGGTGAGTTGTACGTCGGCGGCGCGGGCCTCGCCCGCGGCTACCACAGCCTGCCCGCCCTCACCGCCGAGCGCTTCGTTCCGCACCCCTTCGCCACCCATCCCGGTGAGCGCCTCTACCGCACCGGGGACAAGGTGCGCTGGCTGCCCCACGGCGAGCTGGAGTTCCTCGGCCGTCTGGACGAGCAGGTGAAGCTGCGCGGCTTCCGCATCGAGCCTGGCGAAGTGGAGATGGTGCTGCGCGAGCAGCCCTCCGTGCGCGAAGCCCTCGTGGTGCTGCGCGAGGACGTGCCCGGCGACAAGCGCCTCGTGGCCTACGTCCTGCCCGAGCCCGGCACCCAGGTGGAGCCCCAGTCGCTGCGCACCGCCCTGCTCTCGCGCCTGCCCGAGTACATGGTGCCCGCCTCCTTCGTCGCCCTGGAGTCCCTGCCCCTCAACTCCAGCGGCAAGGTGGACAAGAAGGCCCTGCCCGCCCCGTCCGGCTCCGCCGCGGCCTCGGCCTCCGAGTACGCCGCCCCACGCACCGACACCGAGGTGCGCCTGGCTTCCATCTGGCGCGAGGTGCTCAACGTCGAGCAGGTGGGCCTCTTCGACGAGTTCATGTCCCTCGGCGGGCACTCGCTGCTGGCCACCCAGGTCGTCTCCCGCATCCGCGCCTCCTTCGGCGTGGAACTGCCCCTGCGCACCCTCTTCGAGGCCACCACGCTCGAAGCGCTCGCCAGCGCCATCGAGTCCTCCACCCGCTCCACGCCAGCCTCCTCCCTGCCGCCCCTGCGGCCCGCCTCGCGCGAAGAGGCTCTGCCACTGTCCTTCGCCCAGCAGCGACTGTGGTTCCTCGACGAGCTCGAGCCGGGCAGCCCGCTCTACAACATCCGCGCGGCAGTGCGGCTGCGCGGCGTGCTGGACACCTCCGCCCTGGAGCGCACCTTCGCCGCACTGGTGCGCCGGCACGAGTCGCTGCGCACCACCGTCCACTCCGAGCAGGGACGCGCCTCTCAAATCATCCACCCCGAAGGCCATGTGGCACTGGCCCGGGTGGACCTGAGCACGCTTCCTCCCCAGCAGCGTGAGGCCGAAGTGCTGCGCCTGGCCTACGAAGAGGCCCTTCGCCCCTTCGAACTGACGCGCGGTCCCCTGCTGCGCACCACCCTGCTGCGGCTCTCCGACACAGAGCACGTGCTGCTGCTGTGCATGCACCACATCGTCTCCGACGGTTGGTCCATGGGCGTGCTGGTGCGCGAGGTGGCCGCCCTCTACGCCGCCTTCGCCCAGGGCCTGCCCTCACCCCTGCCAGAGCTGCCCGTCCAGTACGCCGACTACGCCCTCTGGCAGCGCCAGTGGCTCCAGGGCGAGGAGCTCGAGCGCCAGCTGTCCTGGTGGAAGCAACAGCTCACCGGCGCTCCCGCGCATCTGGAGCTGCCCACGGACAACTCGCGACCGCCCGTGCGAGAGCACCGTGGCGCCAGCGTCCCGGTGCACGTGCCCGCATCCAGGTGGGAGGCGCTCAAGGCCCTGGCCCAGCGCGAGGAAGTCACCCCCTTCATGGTGCTGCTTGCCGCCTTCCAGGTGGTGCTGCACCGCCACTCGGGTGAGGAGGACATCAGCGTCGGCTCCCCCATCGCCGGACGCCGTCTCTCCGAGCTGGAGGGCCTCATCGGCTTCTTCGTCAACACCCTCGTGTTGCGCACGCGGCTGGACGGAAACCCCTCCTTCCGCGAGCTGCTGCACCGCGTGCGCGAGACCACGCTGGGCTCGTTTGCCCACCAGGATGTCCCCTTCGAGAAGCTGGTGGAGCAGCTTCGGCCCGTGCGCGACCTCGGCCGAAGCCCGCTCTTCCAGGTCATGCTTGCGTTCCAGCCCGACCCGCTGCCGGGCCACACCCTGCCCGGGCTGACGCTGGACCCCATGGAGCTGGAGAGCCGTACCTCCAGGTTCGATCTCCACCTCTCCCTCTCCGAGTCCGCACAGGGACTGGCGGGCTCGCTGGAGTACGCCACCGACCTCTTCGAGCCCGCCACCATGGTGCGCCTCGTGGGTCACCTGCAGCAGTTGCTGGAGGGCGTCCTCGCCCGACCCGAGCAGCGCATCGCCGAGCTGCCACTGCTCACCAACGCCGAGCGCCAGCAGGTGCTCGTGGAGTGGAATGACACGGCCGCAGAGTTCCCGGCCAACACCAGCATCCACCACCTCTTCGAGGCCCAGGTGCGGCGCACGCCAGACGCGCCCGCCCTTGGCTTCGAGGACTCCTGGCTCTCCTACCGACAGCTCGACGAGCGCGCCAACCAGCTCGCCTGGCACCTGCGCTCCCTCGGCGTCGGTCCCGAGGTCCGCGTCGGCCTCTGCGCGGAGCGCTCTCTTGAGTTGGTTGTCGGCCTCTTCGCCATTCTCAAGGCCGGCGGCGCCTACGTCCCCCTCGACCCCTCCTACCCCCGTGAGCGCCTGGAGTGGATGCTCGAGGACTCTCGTCCCGCCGTCCTCCTCGCCCAGCCTGCCCTGCTGGCCCGCCTCCCCGAGGCCCCGGGTGCCGCCGTGGTGCCCCTGGCCCTGGGAGACGAAGCCCTGCGCGGCCTGCCCACGCACGCCCCTGACGTGCGCGTGCTGCCCGACACCCTCGCCTACGTCATCTTCACCTCGGGCTCCACCGGCCGCCCCAAGGGCGCCATGAACGCCCACCGCGCCGTCTGCAACCGCCTGCTCTGGATGCAGCACGCCCATGGCCTCGGCGCTGACGACGTCGTCCTGCAGAAGACGCCCTACAGCTTCGACGTCTCCGTCTGGGAGTTCTTCTGGCCCCTCATGGTCGGCGCCCGCCTCGTCGTCGCCCGCCCCGGTGGCCACCAGGAGCCCGACTACCTCGTGCGGCTCATCTCCGAGCAGCGCGTCACCACCACCCACTTCGTCCCCTCCATGCTCCAGCACTTCCTGGAGCAGCCGGGCCTGGAGAAGTGCTCCAGTCTGCGTCGCGTGGTGTGCAGTGGTGAGGCCCTCTCCCCTGAGCTCACTCAGCGCTGCCTGCAGCGGCTTCCCTCCGCCCAGTTGCACAACCTCTACGGCCCCACCGAGGCCGCCGTCGACGTCACTGCCTTCCACTGCCTGCCCCAGCTCGGCCTGCGCTCCATCCCCATCGGCAGGCCCATCTCCAACACCGTCATCCGTCTCCTGGATGCGCACCTGCGTCCAGTCCCCACGGGTGTGCCCGGCGAACTCTTCATCGGCGGCGTCCAGGTGGGCCGTGGCTACCTTGCCCGCCCCGAGCTGACCGCCGAGCGCTTCATCCCAGACCCCTTCGCCTCCGAGCCTGGCGCCCGCCTCTACCGCACCGGCGACAAGGCGCGCTGGCTCCCAGACGGCAACATCGAGTACCTGGGCCGCCTCGACTTCCAGGTGAAGGTGCGCGGCCTGCGCATCGAGCTGGGAGAAATCGAAGCCGCCCTCGAGCTGCACCCCCAGGTGCGCCAGGCCGTCGTCGTGGTTCGTGAGGACTCCTCCTCCGGAGACAAGCGCCTGGTCGCTTACGTCGTGCCTCCGTCCGGCACGCAGGCTCCCGACTCCAGCGCCCTGCGCGACGTCCTCAAGCAGCGTCTGCCCGAGTACATGGTCCCCTCGGCCTTCGTCGCCCTGGAGGCCCTGCCTCTCAACTCCAGCGGCAAGCTCGACAGGAAGGCCCTGCCCGCTCCGGACCTTTCCCAGTCCGAGCCGCGCAACGCCTACGTCGCGCCTCGCGACGCCACCGAGCAGCACCTGTGTGACATCTGGGCGCAGGTGCTCGGCCTGAAGCAGGTCGGCATCCACGACAACTTCTTCGAGCTGGGTGGCGACTCCATCATCAGCCTCCAGGTCGTCGCGCGTGCGCGTCAGGCCGGCCTCGTGCTCGCCACCCGCCAGCTCTTCCAGCACCAGACGGTGGCGCAGCTCGCCCTCGTGGTGAAGTCCGCTTCCGAGGCGCTCAGCGAGCAGGGTCCCATCATGGGCTCCGTCCTCCTCGCGCCCGCCCAGCACCAGCTGCTGGCGCACGACCCGACCCACGCCCACCACTTCAACCAGACCGTGCTCCTGGCCTCGCGTGAACCGCTGGAGCCCGCTCGCCTGGAGAAGGCTCTCGCTCACGTGGTGGCCCACCACGATGCCCTCCGCCTGCACTTCCGACAGGACGAAGGCGCCTGGTCTCAGGAGAACGCGAGCCCTGACGAAGCGCCCTTCCACCTGCTCCAGGTGGACCTCTCCGCCACGCCCGCCTCCGAGCAGCTGAAGGCGCTCGAAGCCGAGGCCTCGCGTGTGCAGGCCAGCTTCCTCCTCTCGCAGCCGCCCCTGCTGCGCGCCGCCCTCTTCCAGCTCGGTGACGGCCAGCAGCGCCTGCTCCTCGTCGCCCACCACCTCGTCATCGACGGCGTCTCCTGGCGCGTGCTCCTGGAGGACCTCGAGTCCGCCTACCTCGCGGTGACGCTGCCGGCGAAGACAACGTCGTTCCAGTCCTGGGCTCGCCGCCTGCAGGCCCATGCCCACTCCGAGGCCCTGCTGGCCGAGACGCCGCTCTGGTTGGACGCGGCCCGCGCGCAGGTGGCTCCGCTGCCAACCGACGCCTCCGGCCCCAATACCTACGCCTCCGAGCGCTCCGTCTCCGTCTCCCTCGCCGCCGAGGAGACGAAGCTCCTACTCCAGGAAGTGCCTTCCGCCTGGCGCGCTCACATCAACGACGTGCTGCTCACCGCCCTGGCCCAGGCCGTCTCCGAATGGACGGGCCAGTCCGAGGTGCTCGTCCACCTGGAGGGCCACGGCCGCGAGGAGCTCTTCGACGACGTGGACCTCTCGCGCACCGTGGGCTGGTTCACCTCCTTCACGCCCGTGCTGCTGCCCGTTCCCTCGGGTGGCTCCACCGGTGAGCGCCTGCGCTCCGTGCGCGACTCGCTGCGCCTCCTGCCACACCATGGCATCGGCTTCGGCCTGCTGAAGTGGCTCGGTCCGACGGACATCGCCCAGCGGCTCCAGGCCCTGCCCGTGTCGCAGGTGGCCTTCAACTACCTCGGGCAGCTCGACACCTCGGCCTCCTCCAGCCGCCTCTTCTCCTTGAGCAACGAGCGCGCCGGCGTCCAGACCGCGCCTTCTGGCTCACGGCTGCATGTGTTGGAGGTCAACGGCTCCGTACTCGGAGGGCAGCTCCAGCTCTCCTTCAGCTACAGCGCCCACCTGCATCACGCGGCCACCATCGAGTCGCTGGCCGGGCGCTTCCTCCACCACCTGCGCGCCCTCATCTCCCTGCGCGCCTCCGAGGACGCCCGCCGCTTCTCCCCGGGCGACTTCCCTCTCGCGGCACTCTCCCAGCAGTCGCTCGACACCCTGCTGCGGCAGGCCGGCTCCGACGTCGAGGACGTCTACCCGCTCTCTGCCACCCAGCAGGGCATGCTCTTCCACGCTCTGCTCTCGCCTTCCTCTTCCACCTACTTCGAGCAGCTCTCCTGGACTGTCACTTCCTCGCTCGACCTGCACGCCTTCATCCGGGCCTGGCAGGCCTGCCTCCAGCTCCACACCATCCTGCGCTCCTCCTTCCACTGGGAGGGCCTCGACACGCCACTCCAGGTGGTCCACTCCCACGTCGAGCTTCCCTTCGAGCTGCTCGACTGGAGCTCCCTGCCCGAGGCTGAGCAGCACGCCCGCTTCGAGGAACTCCTCCTCCAAGACAGGCAGCGCGGCTTCGAGCTGCGCCGTGCTCCGCTCATGCGCTTGACGGCCGTGCGCCTGGCCGACAACTCCGTGCGCTTTCTCTGGAGCCACCACCACCTGCTCGTGGATGGCTGGAGCCTCGGCGTGCTCATGAAGGAGGTCTTCTCCCTCTACGACGCCTTCCGCTCCGGTTCCTCGCCCCTGCCCACCGGCAGGCCGCCCTTCCGCGACTACATCGCCTGGCTGCAGCGCCGCGATGCCTCCGCCGACGAGTCCTTCTGGCGCACCTTCCTGGATGGGTTCTCCGCGCCCACTCCCCTTCCCGCGGACACCCATGCCGCACCGCCTCGCGGCCAGCAGCCCGAGCACTCCACCCTCGAGTTGGGGCTCTCCACCGAGGCCACGGCCTCTCTGCAGGCCTTCGCTCGCCAGCACCAACTGACGCTGCACACGCTCGCCCTCGCTTCCTGGGGCCTCGTCCTCTCCCACTACTCGGGCGAGCAGGATGTCGTCTTCGGCAACACCGTCGCGGGCAGACCCGCGGAGCTACCCGGCTCCGACACCCTGGTGGGCATCTTCATCAACACCCTGCCCACCCGCATCCGCCTGCCCTCGGCCAGCGCGCCCACGCGGCCCTGGCTCCAGTCGCTCCAGGCTCAGCAGCTCGAGCTGCGCCAGTACGAGCACTCGCCGCTCGTCCAGGTCCAGTCGTTCAGCGCCCTTCCGACCGGCACCCCGCTCTTCGAGTCCCTGCTCGTCTTCGAGAACTACCCTCTCGATGCCTCGCTGCTGGACTCGTCCTCCTCGCTCCAGGTGCGCGACATCCAGGGCTTCGAGCGCACCAACTACCCACTCACCCTCTCCGTCCTCCCCGGACAGGCCCTGCGCCTGCGGGCCGTCTACGACTCGCCCCGCTTCGAGTCCGCTTCCATGCAGCGGTTGCTCGGGCACTGGCGCGATGCCCTGCTCTCGCTGAGCTCCGCCTCCCGCCTGGGCGACGTCTCGCTACTCTCCGACGCCGAGCGCCACCAGGTGCTCGTGGAGTGGAACGACACCCGCGCGCCCCTGGCCGTGGACACCTGCATCCACCACCTCTTCGAGGCCCAGGTGCGGCGCACGCCAGACGCGCCCGCCCTTGGCTTCGAGGACTCCTGGCTCTCCTATCGTGAGCTGGACGCACGCTCCAACCAACTCGCCTGGCACCTGCGCTCCCTCGGCGTCGGTCCCGAGGTCCGTGTCGGCCTCTGCGCGGAGCGCTCCCTCGAACTCGTCGTCGGCCTCTTCGCCATCCTCAAGGCTGGCGGCGCCTACGTCCCTCTCGACCCCTCCTACCCCCGCGAGCGCCTGGAGTGGATGCTCGACGACTCTCGTCCCGCCGTCCTCCTCACCCAGCCCTCCCTGCTGGCCCGCCTCCCCGAGGCGCCGGGGGCCGCCGTGGTGCCCCTCGCCCTGGGAGACGAAGCGCTGCGCGGCCTGCCCACGCACGCCCCCGACGTGCGCGTGCACCCCGACTCCCTCGCATACGTCATCTTCACCTCGGGCTCCACCGGCCGCCCCAAGGGCGCCATGAACGCCCACCGCGCCGTCTGCAACCGCCTGCTCTGGATGCAGCACGCCTACGGCCTCGGCGCTGACGACGTCGTCCTGCAGAAGACGCCCTACAGCTTCGACGTCTCCGTCTGGGAGTTCTTCTGGCCCCTTATGGTCGGCGCCCGCCTCGTCGTCGCCCGCCCCGGCGGCCACCAGGAGCCCGACTATCTCGTGCGGCTCATTTCCGAGCAGCGCGTCACCACCACCCACTTCGTCCCCTCCATGCTCCAGCACTTCCTGGAGCAGCCGGACCTGGAGAGCTGCTCCAGCCTGCGTCGCGTGGTGTGCAGTGGTGAGGCCCTCTCCCCCGAGCTCACTCAGCGCTGCCTGCAGCGGCTTCCCTCCGCCCAGCTGCACAACCTCTACGGCCCCACCGAGGCCGCCGTCGACGTCACCGCCTTCCACTGCCTGCCCCAGCTCGGCCTGCGCTCCATCCCCATCGGCAGGCCCATCTCCAACACCCTCATCCGTCTCCTCGATGCGAACCTGCGACCGGTGCCCGTCGGCGTGCCCGGCGAACTCTTCATCGGCGGCATCCAGGTGGGCCGTGGCTACCTCGCACGTCCCAAGCTGACCGCCGAGCGCTTCATCCCAGACCCCTTCGCCTCCGAGCCTGGCGCCCGCCTCTACCGCACCGGCGACAAGGCGCGCTGGCTGGCAGACGGCAACATCGAGTACCTGGGCCGCCTCGACTTCCAGGTGAAGGTGCGTGGTCTGCGCATCGAGCTGGGTGAAATCGAAGGCGCCCTCGAGCTGCATCCCCAGGTGCGCCAGGCCGTCGTCGTCGTGCGTGAGGACTCCCCGGGCGACAAGCGCCTGGTGGCCTACGTCGTGGCGCCCTCGGGTGAACAGGCTCCCGACTCCAGCGCTCTGCGAGACGTCCTCAAGCAGCGTCTGCCCGAGTACATGGTGCCCTCGGCCTTCGTCTCCATGGAGGCCCTGCCCCTCAACTCCAGCGGCAAGCTCGACAGGAAGGCCCTGCCCGCTCCGGACGGAGCGCTCACCGCCAGCGTCGAGTTCGTCGCCCCGCGCACTCCCACCGAGCAGCTCCTGGCCTCCCAGTGGAGTCTGCTGCTGAAGGCCACTCGCGTCGGAGCCCGCGACAACTTCTTCGAGCTGGGCGGCCACTCCCTGCTGGCCACCCAGGTCATCTCCCGCATCCGCACCACCTTCGGTGTGGACCTGCCCATCAGCGCCCTCTTCGCGGCGCCCACCCTCGAAGCCCTCGCCGCCTCCATCGACACCCTCGCGCGTCAAGAGCTCGGGCCGAAGCTGCCTTCCCTCCTGCCCGTCGAAAGGACAGGCGCACTGCCGCTGTCCTTCGCCCAGCAGCGTCTGTGGTTCCTCGATCAGCTCATCCCCGACAGCGCGCTGTACAACATGCCCGCGCCGCTGCGCCTGGAAGGCACGTTGGATACGGCCGCGCTGGAGCGCAGCCTCACCGAGTTGGTGCGCCGTCACGAGGTGCTACGCACCTCCTTCCCCGCCGAGGGCGACCAGCCCCTCCAGGTCATCGCGCCTCCCGCGCCCCTGCCCCTGGAGCGCGTGGACCTGAGCGCCCTGCCCGCCGCCGAGCGTGAGGACGAAGCCCGCCGGCTCATCGAGGCCGAGTGCCGCAAGCCCTTCTCGCTTGCCCGCGGCCCCTTGCTCCGTGCCCTCCTGCTGAAGTTGGCCGACGCCGAGCACGTGCTGCTGCTCAACGTGCACCACATCATCTCCGATGGTTGGTCCTTGGGCGTGCTGGTGCGTGAGGTGGCCGCCCTCTACGAGGCCTTCTCTCAAGGCCAACCCTCGCCCCTGCCCGAGCTGCCCGTCCAGTACGCCGACTTCGCGGCCTGGCAGCGCCAGTGGCTCCAGGGCGAGGCCCTCGAAGCGCAGTTCTCCTACTGGCGCCAGCAGCTCGCCGGTTCGCCCCAGGTGCTGGAGCTGCCCACCGACCGGCCCCGTCCCGCCACCCAGT